>NZ_JBIAXS010000011.1:180216-233158 GCF_042896885.1 Streptomyces sp. NPDC001231 | reverse complement strand
TCGCTACGAACGCAAGGCAGAGCACTTCCTTGCCTTCACCAGCATCGCCTGCACCCTCATCTGCTACCGCCGACTCGCCAAATGAGATGACCTCTAAGTGACACACCCCACCCTGCGCGCTGTTCGAACTCCGTTAACAATGGAATGTGATCTCTCCGGTCTCCTCGATGCCCCGGAGCGCCCACCGGTCCCGGCCGGAGGCGACTCCCTACGTCGACCTCACCCGCGCCGAGTGGAGCGCGTTGCGTGACAAGACGCCGTTGCCGCTCTCCGCCGCGGAGGTCGAACGGCTGCGCGGTCTCGGCGACGTGATCGACCTCGACGAGGTACGCGACATCTACCTCCCGCTGTCCCGGCTGCTCAATCTCTACGTCGGCGCCACGGACGGGCTGCGCGGCGCGCTGAACACGTTCCTCGGCGAGAAGGGGTCCCAGTCGGGCACGCCCTTCGTGATCGGGGTGGCCGGCTCGGTCGCCGTGGGCAAGTCGACCGTCGCCCGGCTGCTCCAGGCGCTGCTGTCCCGCTGGCCCGAGCATCCGCGGGTCGAACTGGTCACCACCGACGGGTTCCTGCTGCCGACCCGGGAGTTGGAGGCGCGGGGGCTGATGTCGCGCAAAGGGTTCCCGGAGTCGTACGACCGGCGGGCCCTGACCCGGTTCGTCGCCGACATCAAGGCGGGCAAGGACGAGGTGACCGCGCCCGTCTACTCCCACCTCATCTACGACATCGTCCCCGGCGAGAAGCTCACCGTACGGCGTCCCGACATCCTGATCGTCGAGGGCCTGAACGTCCTCCAGCCCGCCCTGCCCGGCACGGACGGCCGCACCAGGGTCGGGCTCGCCGACTACTTCGACTTCAGCGTGTACGTCGACGCGCGCGCCGAGGACATCGAGCGGTGGTACCTGAACCGGTTCGGCAAGCTGCGCACGACGGCCTTCCAGGACCCGTCCTCGTACTTCCGCAAGTACACCCAGGTGTCCGAGGCGGAGGCCCTCGACTACGCCCGCACGATGTGGCGGACGATCAACAAGCCGAACCTGGTGGAGAACATCGCCCCCACCCGGGGCCGTGCCACGCTCGTGCTGCGCAAGGGACCCGACCACAAGGTGCAGCGGCTGAGCCTGCGGAAACTGTGACGTCTACGCTGCCGCCATGCTGCATCTGCGCCTGATCACACCGCACGAACAGACCGACGACGTGGTGCGTCTGATCGAGACGACGGTCGGTACCGCGCACCTCGTCGTGCTGCCCTCCGCCGCCCGCAGCCCGGCCGGTGACGTGGTCCTGTGCGACGTCGCACGCGAAGCGGGTGACGAACTCCTCGACGGGCTGAGGAAGTTGGGGATCGAACAGAGCGGCTCCGTCTCCGTCGAGAGCCCCGACCTGACGCTCTCCGCCCAGGCCGAGCGGGCCGAAAGGGCGGCACCGGGCGAGGGCGCGGACGCGGTGCTGTGGCAGGAGCTGACGGAGGCCACGCACGAGGAGTCGACGCTGTCGGTCACCTACCTCGCGTTCATCACCCTGGCCACCATGATCGCCGCCTGTGGCGTGGTGCTCGACAACGCCGTCCTGATCGTCGGCGCGATGGCCGTGGGACCGGAGTTCGGACCGCTGGCGGGCATCGGCACGGCCCTGGTCCAGCGGGCCCCGCGGCTGGCGCTGCGCTCGCTGATCGCCCTGCTGGCAGGGTTCGCGATGGCGATGGCGGTCACGGCGGGCTTCACGCTGTTCATGGACGCCGTCGGGCTGTTCAGCAAGGCGAAGCTGGAGGGCGCCCGGCCCAACACCGCCTTCGTCTACGCCCCCGACGCGTTCTCCTTCGTCGTGGCCGTCCTCGCCGGAGCCGCCGGCACGCTCTCGCTGACCTCCGCCAAGTCCGGCGCCCTGATCGGCGTGGCCATCTCCGTGACCACCGTCCCGGCCGCCGCCAACGCGGCCGTCGCGCTCGCCTACGGCGACACCGCCCAGACCCTGGGCTCGACGGTCCAGCTCCTGCTGAACATGCTCGGCATCGTCCTGGCCGGCACGCTCACCCTGCTCGCCCAGAAGTGGTTCTGGGCGAGGCAACGCGAGCGCGTGTCCAAGGCCGGCCAGGGCCTGGGCTAGATCCGGCCGGGACTAGCCGAGCGCCGACTTCACCGAATCCGCCAGGCGGCCCGCCACCGAGCGGGCCTGCTCGATGTCCGCGGCCTCGACCATGACCCGGACCAGCGGCTCGGTACCCGACGGGCGCAGCAGCACCCGGCCGGTCCCGCCCAGCTCCCGCTCCGCCTCGGCGACCGCGGTGGCCAGGTCGGCGGAGGTCTTCACCCGGGACTTGTCCACGTCGGGGACGTTGATGAGGACCTGCGGCAGGCGCTCCATCACGGAGGCCAGGTCCCGCAGCGTACGGCCGGTCCCGGCGACCCGGGCGGCCAGCAACAGGCCGGTGAGCGTGCCGTCGCCGGTCGTGGCGTGGTCCAGGATGATGACGTGGCCGGACTGCTCGCCGCCGAGGGCGTAGTCCTTGTCCTTCATCTCCTCCAGGACGTAGCGGTCGCCGACGGCGGTCTGCACGAGCTGGATGCCCTCGCGCTCCATGGCCAGCTTGAAGCCCAGGTTCGACATCACGGTCGCGACGACGGTGTCGGAGCGCAGTGCGGAACGCTCACGCATCGCCAGCGCGAGCACGGCCAGGATCTGGTCGCCGTCGACCTCCTCGCCCGTGTGGTCCACGGCCAGGCAGCGGTCGGCGTCGCCGTCGTGCGCGATGCCGAGGTCGGCGCCGTGCTCGACGACGGCGGCCTTGAGCGGGCCGAGGTGGGTCGAGCCGCAGCCGTCGTTGATGTTGAGGCCGTCCGGGTCGGCGCCGATGGTGACGACCTCGGCCCCGGCACGCCGGAAGGCCTCCGGCGAGACGCCGGACGCGGCGCCGTGCGCCTCGTCGAGCACGATCTTCAGTCCGTCGAGCCGGTTCGGCAGGACGCCGACGAGGTGGCCGACGTACCCGTCGAAGCCCTCGTCGTAGTCGCGTACCCGGCCCACACCGGCGCCCGTCGGGCGGTTCCAGGGCGCGCCGGTGCGGTGCTCCTCGTAGACGGACTCGATCCGGTCCTCCAGCTCGTCGGCGAGCTTGTGACCGCCCCGGGCGAAGAACTTGATGCCGTTGTCGGGCATGGCGTTGTGGCTGGCCGAGAGCATCACGCCGAGGTCGGCGCCGAGCGCCCCGGTCAGGTACGCCACCGCCGGCGTCGGCAGCACGCCGACCCGCAGGACGTCCACGCCCGCGCTCGCCAGGCCCGCGACCACGGCCGCCTCCAGGAACTCCCCGGACGCGCGCGGATCCCGCCCGACCACCGCCGTCGGCCGGTGGCCTTCGAAGGTGCCCGCCTCGGCCAGTACGTGCGCCGCCGCGACCGAGAGGCCGAGCGCCAGCTCGGCGGTCAGGTCCGCGTTGGCGACGCCACGGACGCCGTCCGTGCCGAAGAGTCGTCCCACTTGTCCTCCTGAGGAAGCGTCAGTTCGAGAAGGGGCCGGTCCGTGGGCCGGTCCATGGCATTCGACGCTCCGGGCATCCGATCACACCAGCCGTTGAGCACCTTGTGCCGTTATACGCCGAAGCCTTGCGATAAACGAACGCCCCGGAGGCACATAGGCGTGCCGCCGGGGCGTTCGGAGTACGTGCAGGGGCGCCGCTGAGATTAGCGCTTGCTGTACTGCGGGGCCTTGCGGGCCTTCTTCAGACCGGCCTTCTTGCGCTCGACCGCACGGTCGTCACGACGCAGGAAGCCGGCCTTCTTCAGCGCGCCGCGGTTGTTGTCGACGTCGGCCTCGTTCAGGGCACGGGCGACACCGAGACGGAGGGCACCGGCCTGGCCGGAGACGCCGCCACCGGCGATGCGGGCGATGACGTCGTAACGGCCCTCGAGCTCGAGCACCTTGAAGGGCTCGTTGACTTCCTGCTGGTGCACCTTGTTCGGGAAGTAGTCCTCGAGGGTGCGGCCGTTGATCTTCCACTTGCCGGAGCCCGGAACGATCCGGACGCGGGCGATGGCGTTCTTGCGGCGGCCCAGGCCGGCGGCCGGCTGCGGCTCGCCGAAGCGGGAGGCCATGGACTCCGAGGTGTACTCGCCCTCGACGGGGACCTCGGACTCGGTGGTGTAGCTGTCGATGTCAAGCTCTTCGAGCGGCTGCTCGGCAGTGGTCTCGGCCACGATTCTCCTCAGATTCTCTTCAGTCTTAGGGGGTGGCCGGACTTACTGCGCGACCTGGGTGATCTCGAACGGCACCGGCTGCTGGGCGCCGTGCGGGTGCCGGTCACCCTTGTAGACCTTCAGCTTCGAGAGCATCTGACGGCCCAGGGAGTTCTTGGGGAGCATGCCCTTGACGGCCTTCTCGATGGCCTTCTCCGGGTTCTTGTCGAGCAGCTCGTCGTACCGGACGGAGCGCAGACCACCCGGGTAGCCGGAGTGGCGGTACGCCATCTTCTGGGTCCGCTTGTTGCCGGAGAGGTGCACCTTGTCCGCGTTGATGATGATGACGAAGTCACCAGCGTCGACGTGCGGCGCGTAGATCGGCTTGTGCTTGCCCCGCAGAAGGGTGGCGGCGGTGGACGCCAGGCGGCCCAGGACGACGTCCTGGGCGTCAATGACGTGCCACTGGCGCGTGATGTCGCCGGGCTTGGGGCTGTACGTACGCACGGTTCGTAGCCTTCGCTATCTTCAGTGAGTGGTCCTGACAAGGTCACCGAAGACGATCACGACAGCCCTGACCGCACCACGGTGACGCAAACCGCGTGCTGGTCGCTGGTCATCGGCCCGGTGGACCGGTGTAAGGGCCCGTCCCGTGAGAATGAGCAAGCCAATACACAACGAAGATGCAGGATACCCGTGGCGCCCTGGAACGGTCAAAACGGTGTGCGACCGCGGGTCCCGGCGGTTCCGGCGCCTCATTCCAGGCCGCTCGACGGCTGGTACCGGTCTGCGGCGTGTCGCTTTGTACCGGCGTGCACCTAAGGCCCCGGGAGGGCCGGCGGCGGGCGCGCGGAGGGCCCTCGGACCCCGTCTAAGATGCGCCCCATGAGTTATGGGCAGGGGGGCTCGCAGTCCCAGTGGGATCCCTGGAAACCGAATTCTGAGCAGTCGCGGAACAGCGGGGGCAGTGACCAGACCCCGGACTGGGCCGCGCTCGCCGAGGCCTCGGAGGCACGGAACAGAAGGCGCCGGCTGCTGTTCGTCGGCGGTGGCCTGCTGGCCACCGTCGGGATCGGCGCGGCCGTCGCCATGGCCGTGGTGTCGGCGAACGGCGACAACAACGCGTCGGGCGGCCCGGCCACCCGGTTGCCCGGCACCGCCGCCCTGCCGAGCGAGTCCGCCACGGGGCCGTCCTTCGCCCCGACCACCGCTCCGCCTCCGCTGGACCCGAAGGACTTCATATCCAGCGCGAAGAAGGACACGGCCCCGCTCAGCACGGACACGCTCTTCCCGGGCACCCAGCTGACCATGGGCGAGACCGTGTACAAGAAGGGCCCCACGGACGACGCCAAGAGCTGCGCCACGGCCGCCCAGGGCACGCTGGTCAAGGCCCTGACGGACAACGACTGCACCCGCCTGCTGCGGGTGACCTACAGCCAGGGCGGCGTCGCGGTCACGGTCGGCATCGCGGTCTTCGACACCGAGGCGCAGGCGCTCAAGGCGAAGAGCGAGACGGACAAGAAGAGCATCATCAAGCCGCTGTCCGGCAGCGGCGTCAAGGCCTTCTGCAACGGCGCCGTCTGCCGCTCCACGACCAACTCCTACGGCCGCTACGCCTACTTCACCCTCACCGGCTTCACCAACGGCACGAGCGTGACGAACAAGGACACCGCGGCCTTCCGGGCCGGCGACGACCTCGCCGAGTTCTCCTTCCAGCAGATCCGCCGGCGCGGCGAGACCCAGGCGTCGGCCGCGGCCAACCAGTAGCCGGACGCCCGCCGCGGCGCGGCGGCGGGCGACGCACGGGGGACCGGCGAACCGCCGCTCAGCAGCAGCCGGCCGCCGGCAGGGACCGCTTGTTGCGCGCCTCCCGGCTGCGCGCGGCGAGCAGCTCGTCGGCCGGGTAACCGACCTCCTCCAGGGTCAGCCCGTGCGGCCGCACGACGTGCACGGCGGAGTCCCGCACGCCCGCGGCCAGCACCTTTCCGGGCCAGTCCGGCGCGCGGTGGCCGTCACCGACGAACAGCAGCGCCCCTATGAGCGAGCGCACCATGTTGTGGCAGAACGCGTCGGCCCGGACGGTGGCCGTGATGATGCCGTCGCCGCCGCGTTCGAGGCTCAGCTTCTGGAGCGTGCGGATGGTGGTCGCGCCCTCGCGCCTCTTGCAGTAGGCGGCGAAGTCGTGCTCGCCCAGCAGCCGCCGCGCGGCCTCGTTCATCGCCTCGACGTCGAGGGGCCAGTCGTGCCACAGGACGTGGCCCCGCAGCAGCGGGTCGACACCGCCGGGGTTGTCGGTGACGCGGTAGGCGTAGCGGCGCCAGACGGCCGAGAACCGGGCGTTGAAACCGCTGGGCGCGGGCCGCAGCGCCCACACCCGCACATCCCTGGGCAGCCGCCCGGCGAGCCGCTTGAGCAGCTTCTCGTGGTGCTCGCGCCAGACGCGCTCGGGCAGGTCCACGTGCGCCACCTGGCCCCGCGCGTGCACCCCGGCGTCGGTTCGTCCGGCCACGGTCAGCTCGTACGTCTGCGCGGACCGCGTGACCGTGCGCAGCGCGTCCTCGATCTCCCCCTGCACGGTCCGCCTGCCACCGGCCTGCTTGGCCCAGCCGTGGAAGGCGGTGCCGTCGTAGGACAGGTCGAGACGGACGCGGACATGACCGGGCTGTACTTCGTCACTCACGTGCAGATCCTCTCAGGGCGGATCCCCTGCAAGAAACGCGGAAGCGGGCCCGCCCCGAGGGGCGGACCCGCTTCCGACGTCAGGCAGGGCCTCAGGCGTCCTTGGACTCCTCGGTCGCCTCGACCGGAGCCTCGTCCGCCTTGGTCTCCTCGACCTTGGCCTCCTCGGCCTCCTTGACCGCACGCTTGGTGGCGGCCTCGGCCTCACCCACGGCGTTCTGCTGCACCGTCAGCGCCTCGACCAGCTCGATCACGGCCATGGGCGCGTTGTCGCCACGGCGGTTGCCGATCTTGGTGATGCGGGTGTAGCCACCCGGACGGTTCTCGTAACGCGGGCCGATCTCGGCGAAGAGCGTGTGGACGATGCTCTTGTCCGTGATGACCTGGAGCACCTGGCGGCGGTTGTGAAGGTCGCCCTTCTTCGCCTTGGTGACCAGACGCTCGGCGTACGGGCGCAGGCGGCGGGCCTTCGCCTCGGTGGTGGTGATGCGGCCGTGCTCGAACAGCGCCTTCGCGAGGTTCGCGAGGAGCAGCTTCTCGTGCGCGGCGCTGCCGCCCAGACGGGCACCCTTGGCGGGCTTCGGCATGGTTCTTCTCCTAGTTGTCTGCCCCGGCCGTATCAGGTACCGGGGTCAGTATCCGAGCGAGCGGTCGCCCGTCGGAGATCCAGATGCCCCCGAAGAGGCATCTGGAAAGGCGCGGGGAACTACTGCGCGACCAGCCACAGCCGGCCCGCAGTCACAGTACGGCCTCCCCGCGGAGCGCTCAGTACTGCTCGGTCTCGACGAAACCGGCGTCCGCGTCGTCGTCGGCGCCGAACGCGTCCGCCGCGGCGGTCGGGTCGAATCCGGGCGGGCTGTCCTTCAGGGCCAGGCCCATGCCGGCCAGCTTCGCCTTGACCTCGTCGATGGACTTCGCACCGAAGTTGCGGATGTCCAGCAGGTCGGCCTCGGAGCGGGCGACGAGCTCACCCACGGAGTGGATGCCCTCACGCTTGAGGCAGTTGTAGGAGCGGACCGTGAGCTCCAGCTCCTCGATCGGCAGCGCCAGGTCGGCGGCCAGGGCGGCGTCCGTCGGGGACGGGCCCATGTCGATGCCCTCGGCGTCGATGTTGAGCTCGCGGGCCAGACCGAACAGCTCCACCAGGGTCTTGCCGGCCGACGCCATGGCGTCACGCGGACGCATGGCCTGCTTGGTCTCGACGTCGACGATCAGCTTGTCGAAGTCGGTGCGCTGCTCGACACGCGTGGCCTCGACCTTGTACGTGACCTTCAGCACCGGCGAGTAGATCGAGTCGACCGGGATACGGCCGATCTCCTGACCCACCTGCTTGTTCTGCACGGCGGAGACGTAGCCGCGACCGCGCTCGACGGTCAGCTCCATCTCCAGCTTGCCCTTGCCGTTGAGCGTGGCGAGGACCAGGTCGGGGTTGTGCACCTCGACACCGGCCGGCGGCGCGATGTCGGCGGCGGTGACCAGACCCGGGCCCTGCTTGCGCAGGTACATCACGACCGGCTCGTCGTGCTCCGAGGAGACGACCAGCTGCTTGATGTTGAGGATCAGGTCGGTGACGTCCTCCTTGACGCCCGGCACGGTGGTGAACTCGTGCAGGACGCCGTCGATGCGGATGCTGGTGACAGCAGCGCCGGGGATCGACGACAGGAGGGTGCGGCGCAGGGAGTTGCCGAGGGTGTAGCCGAAGCCCGGCTCCAGCGGCTCGATCACGAACCGGGAGCGGAACTCGTCGACGACCTCTTCGGTCAACGAGGGTCGCTGAGCGATCAGCATGTGTGGATCAGATCCTTCAGTCGTGGGCGCCCGCTATATGACGCCCGACCAGGCCGCACCGGAAAAAAGGTGCGGGTACTGCAAGGGTACGGGCGGCACGGCCCAAAAGGGCCGTACCGCCCGGAAACCGGCGTGAAGCAGCCGTGCTCAGACGCGGCGGCGCTTCGGCGGGCGGCAGCCGTTGTGCGGGGTCGGGGTGACGTCCTGGATGGAGCCGACCTCGAGACCGGTGGCCTGCAGGGAACGGATCGCGGTCTCACGGCCGGAGCCCGGACCCTTGACGAACACGTCGACCTTGCGCATGCCGTGCTCCTGGGCGCGGCGGGCAGCCGACTCGGCGGCCATCTGCGCGGCGAACGGCGTGGACTTCCGGGAACCCTTGAAGCCGACGTGGCCGGCGGAGGCCCAGGAGATCACGTTGCCCGACGGGTCGGTGATCGAAACGATGGTGTTGTTGAACGTGCTCTTGATGTGCGCGTGGCCGTGAGCGACGTTCTTCTTTTCCTTGCGGCGCACCTTCTTGGCAGCGCCCTGACGTCCCTTGGGGGGCATGTCGAAAACTCCTACGGGAGGTGGTCGGTCCTACAGCGAAGACCGCTGGACGGCGAGTGTCGCTGCGGACTACTTCTTGCCCGGCTTCTTCTTGCCGGCGATGGCGCGACGCGGGCCCTTGCGGGTGCGGGCGTTGGTGCTGGTGCGCTGACCGCGGACGGGCAGACCGCGGCGGTGACGCAGACCCTGGTAGCAGCCGATCTCGACCTTGCGGCGGATGTCGGCCTGGATCTCGCGACGGAGGTCACCCTCGGTCTTGATGTTGTTGTCGACGTACTCGCGGATCGCGACGAGCTGCTCCTCGGAGAGGTCGCGAACGCGGGTGTTCGGGTCGACGTCGGTGGCGGCCAGCGTCTGCTGGGAGAGGGTCCGGCCGATGCCGAACACGTAGGTGAGGGCGACCTCCACGCGCTTTTCGCGCGGGATGTCAACACCGGAAACGCGTGCCATTCAATGGCTCCAGTTGATCTTCGGAGGTCTTCCGCAGGACCGATTCCCGGCCGCCGTACCAGGTACGAACCGGGTCCCCGGCCTCCGAACCGGGGGTGTCAAGCCGCGCTGCGGCTCGGGTCCTGCGTATGAACATATTCAGCTCGCGTCGCGCGAATCTCTGCGATGGGAGTGCAGAGGGTGCGGTCGGTCGTGCGTCAGCCCTGGCGCTGCTTGTGGCGCGGGTTGTCGCAGATGACCATGACCCGGCCGTGACGGCGGATCACCCTGCACTTGTCGCAGATCTTCTTGACGCTCGGCTTGACCTTCATGGGATGTGAGGTTCTCCGGGTCAGTTGCCGGCGGCCCCCCGGTGGAACGCGGGGCCTGGGCAAGATCTACTTGTACCGGTAGACGATCCGGCCACGCGTGAGGTCGTACGGAGACAGCTCCACCACGACCCGGTCGTCAGGGAGGATGCGGATGTAGTGCATGCGCATCTTGCCGCTGATGTGTGCCAGGACCTGGTGGCCGTTCTGGAGCTCGACCTTGAACATGGCGTTCGGCAGAGACTCGACGACAGTGCCCTCGATCTCGATGGCACCTTGCTTCTTGGCCACGCTTCGCCCTTCGAATCGACTACCTTGATCGACTCCATGTCCCGCATGCGGACATGGGAATACATGAGAGCCGACGAGTCAGTCTACGTCAGCCCTCTGCGAAAGACGAATCGAGAAAGTCTGCCCCAGCTCCGAGATCATCATGCGGCCGGGTCCGACTCGGACCGGCGGCCGTAAGGCGGGCGGGGACCTTTTCAGGCCAGCGGGTCCGGCGCGGCCGTGATGCCGTGCTCGGCCAGCTTCGCCTTGCCGCCGTCCGGGGCCGTCAGGACCAGGGGACCCTGTTCGGTCAGGGCCACCGAGTGCTCCCAGTGGGAGGACCAGGTGCCGTCCGTGGTGATGACCGTCCAGTCGTCCTCGAGGACCTGGGTCCTCGGGGTGCCCAGGGAGACCATGGGCTCGATGGCCAGGCAGAAGCCGGGGACCAGCTTCGGGCCCTTGCCGCGCCGCCGGTCGACGTAGTTGAGCAGGTGCGGGTCCATGTGCATCTCGGTGCCGATGCCGTGGCCGCCGTAGTCCTCGATGATCCCGTAGCGGCCGCCGCCCGGCTTCGGCTGGCGGCGGATGTACGTCTCGACGGCACGGGAGATGTCGACCAGCCGGTTGCCCTGCTTCATGGCGGCGATGCCGGCCCACATCGACTCCTCGGTCACCCGGGAGAGCTCGACCAGTTCCGGGGAGTGACCGGAGCCGACGAACGCGGTGAAGGCCGCGTCGCCGTGCCAGCCGTCGATGATCGCGCCGCAGTCGATGGAGATGACGTCCCCGTCCTTGAGGACGACGTCGTCGGAGGGGATGCCGTGGACGACGACCTCGTTCACGGAGGTGCAGATCGTCGCGGGGAAGCCGCCGTAGCCGAGGAAGTTCGGCTTGGCGTTGTGCTCGGCGAGCACCTTGCGGGCCACCTGGTCCAGGTCCTTGGTGGTCGCCCCGGGCACGGCCGCCTCCCGGGTGGCCGCGTGGATGGCGGCGACGACCAGCCCCGCCGCACGCATCTTGGCGATCTGCTCGGGGGACTTGATCTGCACCATGGGGACTACGGCCTTTCTAGGACCGGAAGGAAGACGAACGCCTTCAACGATGACGGACGCGTTCAACAATACGGGGAAGCGGAACCGGGCCCGTCCAGCATGCGGGAACGAGGCCGTGCGGGCCGATGCGGGCGTCCGGGGGCACAGAACCGGGGACGACCGCACCGGCGCCGTGCACACGTCGGCCGCGGCCCCCAGAGGGAACCGCGGCCGAGCAGCGCGGCTAGTCGCGCTTGAGCGCCTCCAGCGCGCGCTGCGTGATCTCGTCCACCGGACCGAGCGAGGAGATCGTCACGACCAGGCCCTGCGCCCGGTAGTAGTCGATGATCGGCTCGGTCTGCGTGTGGTAGACCTCCAGCCGCTTGCGCACGGTCTCCTCGGAGTCGTCGTCCCGCTGGTACAGCTCACCGCCGCAGACGTCGCAGACGCCCTCCTTCTTCGGCGGGCTGTACGTCTCGTGGAAGACGTGCGCCGAGTCGTTGCGGCAGGTGCGGCGACCCGCGATGCGCTTGACGACCTCGTCCTCGGGGACCTCGAGGTCGAGGACCGCGTCCAGCTTCATGCCCTCGCCCTGGAGCAGCTTGTCCAGCGCCTCGGCCTGCGACACATTGCGCGGGAAACCGTCCAGCAGGAAGCCGCCCTCGGCGTCGGGCTGCTCCATGCGGTCCTTGGCCATCGCGATGGTGACCTCGTCGGGCACCAGGTTTCCGGCGTCCATGTAGGACTTCGCGAGCTTGCCGAGCTCCGTCTGCCGACTGATGTTGGCGCGGAACAGGTCACCGGTGGAGATGTGCGGAATGCTCAGCTTCCCGGCCAGGCGCGTGGCCTGTGTTCCTTTGCCGGCACCCGGCGGTCCGACGAGGACGATTCGCATCAGCGGAGGAACCCTTCATAATTGCGCTGCTGGAGCTGGCTCTCGATCTGCTTCACCGTCTCGAGTCCGACACCCACGATGATGAGGATGCTGGTCCCGCCGAAGGGGAAGTTCTGGTTCGCCCCGAAGCCGACCAACGCCATTGTCGGTACGAGAGCGATCAGGCCCAGATACAGCGAACCCGGCCAGGTGATCCGGTTGAGCACGTACGAAAGGTACTCAGCGGTCGGTCGGCCAGCCCGGATGCCCGGGATGAAGCCACCATACTTCTTCATGTTGTCGGCGACTTCTTCGGGGTTGAAGGAGATCGCCACGTAGAAGAAGGCGAAGAACACGATGAGCAGGAAGTACATCGTGATGTAGATCGGGTGGTCGCCCTTGGTCAGGTTCTGCTGAACCCAGGTCTTCCATCCGGAGTTGCCCCCGGAGAACTGGGCGATGAGTGCCGGAATGTAGAGCAGCGACGACGCGAAGATGACGGGGATCACACCCGCCTGGTTGACCTTCAGCGGGATGTACGTCGACGTACCACCGTAGGAACGGCGGCCGATCATGCGCTTGGCGTACTGCACCGGAATTCGGCGCTGGGCCTGTTCGACGAAGACGACCAGGCCGACCATGACCAGGCCGACGAGGATGACGGTGCCGAATTCGATCCAGCCCTCGGCGAGCTTGCCCTGCTTCTTGATGGCCCACAGAGCGGACGGGAAAGTGGCGGCGATCGAGATGAACATCAGGATCGACATGCCGTTGCCGATACCGCGGTCGGTGATGAGCTCACCGAGCCACATGACCGTGGCCGTACCGGCGGTCATGACGATCACCATGACGATCGTGTTGAAGATCGCCTGGTTCGGGACGATGCTCCCGGCCGCCGAGCATCCGGAGAACAGGGCGCCGCTGCGAGCGGTGGCCACCAGGCCGGTGCCCTGGAGGATGGCCAGCGCCACCGTCAGGTAGCGGGTGTACTGGGTGATCTTCGCGGTGCCGGTCTGGCCCTCCTTCTTGAGGGCCTCCAACCGCGGGATCACCACGGTCAGCAGCTGAAGGATGATGCTCGCCGTGATGTACGGCATGATGCCCAGAGCGAAGATCGTGATCTGCAGCAGCGCACCGCCGCTGAACATGTTCACCAGGCCGAAGAGGCCCTGGTTGCCCGAGGCCTCGCTGACACACTGCTGAACGGCCTTGTAGTTGACACCCGGGATCGGAATGTGGGTACCGACGCGGTACACCACGATGATGCCGAGCGTGAAGAGCAGCTTCTTGCGCAGGTCGGGCGTCCTGAACGCCCGGGCGAAGCCGGTGAGCACGGTGCCTCCTGCGACCCCGCGCAAGTGCGTCAGGGTGACGGTGGTGAGGTTCGACGACAAATAACGGTGCAGGCCACCTTACCGGCGATACTGCCTCCCGTGGAACGACCAACCGGGGATACCTCATTGTGAGGTACCCCCGGTCGGGACCGCTTTACGTCATCGGGCTCAGACGAGCTCGGTGACAGAACCGCCGGCGGCGGTGATCTTCTCCTTGGCGGAGCCGGAGACGGCGTCCACCGTCACCTGCAGCGCCACGGAGACCTCGCCCTGGCCGAGGACCTTGACGAGGCTGTTCTTGCGAACGGCACCCTTGGCCACCAGGTCCTCGACCGTGACCTCGCCACCCTCGGGGTAGAGCGCGGCCAGCTTGTCGAGGTTCACGACCTGGAACTCGGTCTTGAACGGGTTCTTGAAGCCCTTCAGCTTCGGGAGACGCATGTGCAGCGGCATCTGGCCGCCCTCGAAGCTCTCCGGAACCTGGTAGCGGGCCTTGGTGCCCTTGGTACCACGACCGGCCGTCTTACCCTTGGACGCCTCACCACGACCCACACGGGTCTTGGCGGTCTTGGCGCCCGGGGCGGGACGGAGGTTGTGGATCTTCAGCGGGTTCTGCTCCGCCATGATCAGTCGACCTCCTCGACCGTCACGAGGTGGCGGACGGTGTGCACCATGCCGCGGAACTCGGGGCGGTCCTCCTTGACGACCACGTCGCCGAGCTTCTTGAGCCCGAGCGAACGCAGGGTGTCACGGTGGTTCTGCTTGCTGCCGATGTAGGACTTGACCTGCGTGATCTTGAGCTGCGCCACGATTACGCACCCGCCCCGGCACGCGCACGGAGCAGGGCCGCGGGGGCCACGTCCTCCAGCGGCAGACCGCGGCGGGCCGCGATCGCCTCGGGACGCTGCAGGCCCTTGAGGGCCTCCACCGTCGCGTGCACGATGTTGATCTGGTTGTCGGAGCCGAGCGACTTCGACAGCACGTCGTGGATACCGGCGCACTCGAGCACGGCACGCACCGGACCACCGGCGATAACGCCGGTACCCGGGGAAGCGGGCTTGAGCAGCACGACGCCGGCAGCCTTCTCACCCTGGATCGGGTGCGGGATGGTGCCCTGGATCCGGGGGACCTTGAAGAAGTGCTTCTTGGCCTCCTCAACGCCCTTGGCGATGGCGGCCGGCACCTCCTTGGCCTTGCCGTATCCGACACCCACGGTGCCGTCACCGTCGCCCACCACGACCAGCGCGGTGAAGCTGAAGCGACGACCACCCTTCACAACCTTGGCGACGCGGTTGATCGCGACAACGCGCTCAACGTACGCGGTCTTCTCGGCGGCAGCTGCGCCGCCGTCACGGCCCTTCCGGTCCCGCCGCTCGCCGCCACCGGCACCGCCACCGCGGCGCTGGGGTCCAGCCATTGGAATTACCTCTCTCTGTTTCCGCTAGCTCGGAACCGGCTCAGAACTTCAGGCCGGCTTCGCGGGCGGCGTCCGCCAGGGCGGCGATGCGCCCGGCGTACTGGTTGCCACCACGGTCGAACACGACAGCCTCGACGCCGGCGGCCTTGGCACGCTCGGCGACCAGGGCGCCGACCTGCTTGGCCTGCGCCGACTTGTCGTTCTCGCCACCGCGGATCGAGCTGTCCAGGGTGGACGCCGACGCCAGGGTGTGGCCCTTCAGGTCGTCGATCACCTGCGCCACGATGTGGCGGTTGGAGCGGGTCACGACCAGACGGGGACGCTCCGCCGTACCGGAGATCCGCTTGCGGATCCGGATGTGGCGGCGCTTGATCGCGGCGCGCTTGTAGGCGTCGCCCTTGAGGATCTTCTGCCCGTATGCCATGGCTTACTTACCCGCCTTTCCGACCTTGCGGCGGATGACTTCGCCCTCGTACTTGACGCCCTTGGCCTTGTACGGGTCGGGCTTGCGCAGCTTGCGGATGTTGGCCGCAACCTCGCCGACCTTCTGCTTGTCGATGCCCTCGACCTGGAAGCGGGTGGGGGTCTCCACCTTGAAGGTGATGCCCTCGGGCGCCTCGACGGTGATCGGGTGGCTGTAGCCGAGCGCGAACTCGAGGTTCGAGCCCTTGGCCGTCACGCGGTAACCGACACCGCTGATCTCGAGCTTCTTCACGTAACCCTGGGTCACGCCGGTGATCATGTTCGCCACCAGCGTGCGGGACAGGCCGTGCAGGGCCTTGTTCTGACGCTCGTCGTTGGGGCGGGTCACCTGCAGGGTGCCGTCCTCGCCCTTGGCGATCTCGATCGGCGTCACGATGGTGTGGGTCAGCGTGCCCTTGGGGCCCTTGACCGAGACCGTGCTGCCGTCGATGGTGACGTCCACGCCGGCGGGAACCGCGATGGGGAGCTTGCCGATGCGCGACATAGCTGTTTCCTCCGTTCCCTTCCGCTACCAGACGTAGGCGAGGACTTCCCCACCCACGCCCTTCTTGCCGGCCTGCTTGTCGGTGAGGAGCCCGTGGGACGTGGAGATGATCGCCACGCCGAGGCCGCCGAGCACCTTCGGCAGGTTGGTGGACTTCGCGTACACCCGGAGACCGGGCTTGGAGATCCGCTTGATGCCCGCGATGGAGCGCTCACGGTTGGGGCCGAACTTCAGCTCCAGGACGAGGTTCTTGCCGACCTCGGCGTCCTCGACCTTCCAGCCCGTGATGAAGCCCTCCTGCTGGAGGATCTCCGCGATGTGCGACTTGATCTTCGAGTGCGGCATCGACACGCTGTCGTGGTATGCCGAGTTCGCGTTCCGCAGACGCGTAAGCATGTCTGCGATCGGATCAGTCATGGTCATGAATTGGCCTTCGGCCTCTCTCGCCGGGGTTTCCTGGTGCGCCATCCCTCTCCCCGATCCGAGACGGGACGGGTGCGGCGCGGTGGACCTACGGCGTAGTAAGTCGTAAGGGCGCGGCAGGCGCCCAACCCCACAAGCCTAAGGCATGTGAGGTGGGCCTCCTGCCGACCCCAGTTGCTTACCGAGAGTCCTGCTTCAACCCAAGTGGGCTGTTACCAGGAGCTCTTGGTCACGCCCGGCAGCTCGCCGCGGTGAGCCATCTCACGAAGGCACACACGGCACAGGCCGAACTTGCGGTACACGGAGTGCGGACGGCCACAGCGCTGGCAGCGGGTGTAGCCGCGCACACCGAACTTGGGCTTGCGAGCAGCCTTAGCGATCAGAGCCTTCTTCGCCATCTCGCTCACGCCTCCTTGAACGGGAAGCCGAGGTGACGAAGGAGCGCGCGGCCCTCAGCGTCGTTGGTCGCCGTGGTGACCACGGTGATGTCCATACCCCGGACGCGGTCGATCTTGTCCTGGTCGATCTCGTGGAACATGACCTGCTCGGTGAGACCGAAGGTGTAGTTGCCACGGCCGTCGAACTGCTTGGGGGACAGGCCGCGGAAGTCGCGGATGCGCGGCAGCGCGAGCGACAGGGTGCGGTCCAGGAACTCCCACATGCGGTCGCCACGGAGCGTGACGTGAGCACCGATCGGCTGGCCCTCACGCAGCTTGAACTGCGCGATGGACTTGCGGGCCTTGGTGACCTGCGGCTTCTGGCCGGTGATCGTGGTGAGGTCGCGGATGGCGCCCTCGATCAGCTTCGAGTCACGGGCGGCGTCGCCGACACCCATGTTGACCACGATCTTGACGAGACCGGGAATCTGCATGACGTTCTCGTACTTGAACTCGTCACGCATCTTGCCCGCGATCTCCTCGCGGTACTTCTGCTTCAGACGCGGAGTGGTGGTGGTAGCCATCAGATGTCCTCACCCGTCCGCTTGGCAACGCGGATCTTGTTGCCTTCGTCGTCGAAGCGGTAACCGACACGCGTGACGACCTTCTGGCCGTCCTTCTCCACGACGAGCTGAACGTTGCTCACGTGGATCGGGGCCTCGGTGGTCACGATGCCGCCGGCCTGGGAACCGCGGGCGGTCGGGCCGGCCTTGGTGTGCTTCTTGACCCGGTTGACACCCTCGACCAGGACACGCTCGTCGCGCGGGTAAGCGGCAATGACCTTGCCCTGCTTGCCCTTGTCCTTGCCGGTGATGACCTGGACCAGGTCGCCCTTCTTGATCTTCATGCTCACAGCACCTCCGGCGCGAGGGAGATGATCTTCATGAACTTCTTCTCGCGCAGCTCACGGCCGACCGGGCCGAAGATACGGGTGCCACGAGGGTCGCCGTCGTTCTTGAGGATGACGGCGGCGTTCTCGTCGAAGCGGATGTACGAGCCGTCCGGACGGCGGCGCTCCTTGACGGTGCGAACGATGACCGCCTTGACGACGTCACCCTTCTTCACGTTGCCACCGGGGATCGCGTCCTTGACGGTGGCGACGATGACGTCACCGATGCCCGCGTAGCGGCGACCGGAGCCACCGAGCACACGGATGCAAAGGATCTCCTTCGCACCAGTGTTGTCGGCGACACGCAGTCGCGACTCCTGCTGGATCACGTCTATCTCCTGATTGTCTGCCGGTTCCCGGCGAGGTCCGTAAGTGACTTGCGGACCTCGCCGAGCCTGGCGGAACCGTCCTGCGGGTAGCTCCCGCAGGAAATTACTAGTGCCTCTGGAGGCGGAAACCCGCACCGGGGACTTCGCCGGTTCCGGGCCGGGGCCCGGGGGCGGAGCCCCCAGCGGGGGTCAGCGGGGGCGGTGCCCCCGCTTCTTACTTCGCCTTCTCGAGGATCTCGACGACGCGCCAGCGCTTCGTCGCGGACAGCGGCCGGGTCTCCATCAGGAGGACGCGGTCGCCGATACCCGCGGCGTTCTGCTCGTCGTGCGCCTTGAGCTTCTCGGTACGGCGGATGACCTTGCCGTACAGCGCGTGCTTGACGCGGTCCTCGACGGCGACGACGACGGTCTTGTCCATCTTGTCGCTGACGACGAGACCCTCACGGGTCTTGCGGAAGCCGCGCGCCTCTGCGTTCTCAGTCACGTTCTTCTCGCTCATCAGGCGTTCTCCACCGTTTCGATGCCCAGCTCACGCTCGCGCATCAGGGTGTAGATCCGCGCGATGTCCTTGCGGACCGCCTTGAGACGGCCGTGGTTCTCGAGCTGCCCGGTCGCCGCCTGGAAACGGAGGTTGAACAGCTCTTCCTTGGCCTCGCGGAGCTTGCCCAGAAGCTCCTCGTTGCCCAGCTCGCGCAGCTCGGACGCCTTGGTACCGGCCGACATCACGCTTCACCTGCCTCGCGCTTGACGATCCGGCACTTCATCGGCAGCTTGTGGGCCGCACGGGTCAGCGCCTCACGGGCGATCTTCTCGTTCGGGTAGGACAGCTCGAACATCACCCGGCCGGGCTTGACGTTCGCGATCCACCACTCCGGCGAACCCTTACCGGAACCCATGCGGGTCTCGGCGGGCTTCTTGGTCAGCGGACGGTCCGGGTAGATGTTGATCCAGACCTTGCCGCCACGCTTGATGTGGCGGGTCATCGCGATACGAGCCGCCTCGATCTGGCGGTTCGTCACGTAGGCCGGGGTCAGCGCCTGGATGCCGTACTCGCCGAACGCAACCTGCGTTCCACCCTTGGACATACCGTTGCGCTTCGGGTGGTGCTGCTTGCGGTGCTTGACCCTACGGGGGATCAGCATTTCGGTCAGGCCTCCGTTCCGGTGCTCTCAGCCGGAGCGGCAGCGGCCGGAGCCTCGGCCTTGGGGGCCTCGGCGGCCGGAGCCGACTGCTGCTGCGGCTTGCGACCGCGCCGCTCGCCACCGCGGCCACCACGGGCCGGGCGGTCGGCGCCACCACGGGCCGGGCGGTTGCCCGCACGGGCGGCGGCGTTCTCGGCGCGGACCTCGGCGATGTTCTTGACGTCGCCCTTGTAGATCCAGACCTTCACACCGATGCGGCCGAAGGTCGTCTTGGCCTCGAAGAAGCCGTAGTCCACGTTCGCGCGGAGCGTGTGCAGGGGCACACGGCCCTCGCGGTAGAACTCCGAGCGGGACATCTCGGCGCCGCCGAGGCGGCCACCGCACTGGATCTTGATGCCCTTGGCGCCGGCCTTCATCGCCGACTGCATGCTCTTGCGCATGGCACGGCGGAAGGAGACGCGGGAGGAGAGCTGCTCGGCAACGGCCTGGGCCACCAGCTGAGCGTCCGTCTCGGGGTTCTTGACCTCGAGGATGTTCAGCTGGACCTGCTTGCCCGTGAGCTTCTCGAGGTCGCCGCGGATGCGGTCGGCCTCGGCGCCACGGCGGCCGATGACGATGCCCGGACGCGCGGTGTGGATGTCCACGCGGACACGGTCACGGGTGCGCTCGATCTCCACCTTGGAGATGCCGGCGCGCTCCATGCCGGACGTCATCATCCGACGGATGGCGACGTCTTCCTTGACGTAGTCCTTGTACAGCTTGTCGGCGTACCAACGCGACTTGAAGTCGGTCGTGACACCGAGCCGGAACCCATGCGGGTTTACCTTCTGGCCCATTACCGGGTTCCTTCCTTGCTGCTGACGACCACGGTGATGTGGCTGGTCCGCTTGCGGATCCGGTAGGCACGGCCCTGGGCGCGCGGACGGAACCGCTTCAGGGTCGGACCCTCGTCGACGTACGCCTCGGAGATGTAGAGGCTGTCGGCGTCGGTGTGGTCGTAGTTGTGCGCGGCGTTGGCGATGGCGCTGTCGAGCACCTTGCCGACCGGCACGGAGGCTGCCTGCGGAGCGAATCGCAGAACAGCCTGGGCCTCCGTGGCGTCCATGCCACGGATGAGGTCCACCACGCGGCGGGCCTTCATGGGCGTGACGCGGATGTACCGCGCCTGGGCCCTGGCTTCCATGGTTGTCCCTTCAGTTACTTACGTGTCTGAATGCGATCCGCTACTAGCGGCGCTTCGACTTCCGGTCTTCCTTGACGTGACCCCGGAAGGTGCGCGTCGGCGAGAACTCGCCGAGCTTGTGGCCGACCATCGACTCGGTGACGAACACCGGGATGTGGGTCTTGCCGTTGTGCACCGCCAGCGTGTGGCCCAGCATGGCCGGGACGATCATCGAGCGGCGGGACCAGGTCTTGATGACGTTCTTGGTGCCGGCTTCGTTCTGGGCGTCCACCTTCTTGATCAGGTGGTCGTCGACGAAGGGCCCCTTCTTCAGGCTACGAGGCATCTCAACCCGTCCTTAGCGCTTCTTGTTCGTCTTGCGGCGGCGGACGATGTACTTGTTGCTCGCCTTCTTGGGAGAACGAGTACGGCCTTCCTTCTTGCCCCACGGGGACACCGGGTGGCGGCCACCGGAGGTCCGGCCCTCACCACCACCGTGCGGGTGGTCCACCGGGTTCATGACCACACCACGGACGGTCGGGCGAACGCCCAGCCACCGCTTGCGGCCGGCCTTGCCCCAGTTGATGTTGCTCTGCTCGGCGTTGCCGACCTCGCCGACCGTGGCGCGGCAGCGCTGGTCGACCAGGCGGATCTCACCGGAGGGCATGCGGAGGTGGGCCATCGAGCCCTCCTTCGCGAGCAGCTGCACGGAGGCACCGGCGGAGCGGGCGAACTTGGCGCCGCCACCGGGACGGAGCTCGATCGCGTGGATCGTGGTACCGACCGGGATGTTGCGCAGCGCCAGGTTGTTGCCCGGCTTGATGTCGGCCGCGGGGCCGTTCTCGACGCGGTCACCCTGCGACAGGCCGCGCGGCGCGAGGATGTAGCGCTTCTCGCCGTCGGCGTAGTGCAGCAGCGCGATGCGCGCGGTGCGGTTGGGGTCGTACTCGATGTGCGCGACCTTCGCCGGCACGCCGTCCTTGTCGTGACGACGGAAGTCGATCACGCGGTAGGCGCGCTTGTGTCCGCCACCCTGGTGGCGAACGGTCACACGACCGGAATTGTTACGGCCGCCCTTGCTGTGCAGAGGACGGACCAGCGACTTCTCCGGCGTGGACCGCGTGACCTCGACGAAGTCGGCGACGCTGGCGCCACGACGGCCCGGCGTAGTCGGCTTGTACTTGCGGATTCCCATTTCTCAGTCCTCGTCCGATATCGGACGATCCGGACCGCCCTCAGGCGGTCGGACCGCCGAAGATGTCGATACGGTCGCCCTCGGCGAGGGTCACGATCGCTCGCTTGGTGGCGGCACGCTGACCGAAGCCGGTCTTGGTCCGCTTGCGCTTGCCCTGGCGGTTGATCGTGTTGACCCCGGTGACCTTGACGTCGAAGACCGCCTGGACGGCCTGCTTGATCTGGGTCTTGTTGGCGTTCGGGTCGACGATGAACGTGTACTTGTTCTCGTCGAGGAGCGCGTAGCTCTTCTCCGAGACGACCGGCTTCAGCAGGACGTCACGGGGGTCCGTGTACGACTTGCTCAGCGGGGTCTCGACGGTGTTCTTGCCCTCGGTGGCGTGGCGACGCGCCTTGGCGACGCGCGCGGCCTTGGCGGCCTTGGCGGCCTTCGAGGCGATAGCGGGGTGACGGATGGCCATCAGACCTCGCTCCCTTCGGTGTCGTTGGCCTGCGGGCCGGCGACGAAGGACTCGAAAGCGGCCTTGGTGAAGACCACGTCGTCCGAGACGAGAACGTCGTACGTGTTCAGCTGGCCCGGCTCCAGGATGTGGACCTGGGGCAGGTTGCGGGCGGACAGCCACGCGGCCTCGTCGGCGCGGTCGACGACCAGGAGCAGGTTCTTGCGCTCCGAGATCTTGCCGAACAGCGTCCGGGCGGCCTTGGTGGAGGCGGTCTCACCCTCGACCACGCCGGAGACGACGTGGATGCGGTTGTGGCGGGCCCGGTCGGTGAGGGCGTGGCGCAGGGCCGCGGCCTTCATCTTCTTCGGGGTCCGCTGGGAGTAGTCACGCGGCTGCGGGCCGTGGACGACGCCACCACCGGCGAACTGCGGCGCGCGGGTCGAACCCTGACGGGCGCGACCGGTGCCCTTCTGGCGGTACGGCTTCTTGCCACCGCCGCGGACCTCGCCACGGGTCTTGGTCTTGTGCGTGCCCTGACGGGCCGCGGCCAGCTGCGCGACGACGACCTGGTGGATCAGCGGGATGCTGACCTTCTCAACGCCGAAGATCTCCGCGGGGAGCTCGACGGTACCGGCCTTCTCGCCCGCCGGCGAAAGGATGTCAACAGTGCTCATCGGTTACCTCAGGCCCCCTTGGCCGCGGTGCGGACCAGGACGAGGCCGCCGTTCGGACCGGGAACCGCGCCCTTGATGAGCAGCAGACCCTTCTCCGCGTCAACGGCGTGGACGGTCAGGTTCTGGGTGGTGACCCGCTCGTTGCCCATGCGACCCGCCATGCGGAGGCCCTTGAACACACGGCCCGGCGTGGCGCAGCCGCCGATGGAACCGGGCGAGCGGTGCTTGCGCTGGGTGCCGTGTCCGGCGCCGAGGCCACCGAAGTTGTGGCGCTTCATGACACCGGCGAAGCCCTTGCCCTTGCTCTTGCCGGTGACGTCGACCTTCACGCCGGCCTCGAACACCTCGGCGGTGATCTGCTGGCCGAGGGTGTACTCGGCGGCGTCCGCGGTGCGGATCTCGACGAGGTGACGACGGGGGGTGACGTCGGCCTTCGCGAAGTGGCCCTTGAGGGGCTTGTTCACCTTGCGCGGGTCGATCTCGCCGAAGGCGATCTGGACCGACTCGTAGCCGTCGACGTCGTTCGTACGAACCTGGGTGACGACGTTGGGGCCGGCCTTGACGACGGTCACCGGGACGACACGGTTGTTCTCGTCCCAGACCTGCGTCATGCCGAGCTTCTCGCCCAGGATGCCCTTGATCTGCTTGGTCATCTCTCAGATCACCGGCCTCAGAGCTTGATCTCGATGTCGACACCGGCCGGGAGGTCGAGTCGCATCAGAGAGTCAACGGTCTTGGGGGTCGGGTCGAGGATGTCGATCAGGCGCTTGTGCGTGCGCATCTCGAAGTGCTCGCGCGAGTCCTTGTACTTGTGCGGCGACTTGATGACGCAGTACACGTTCTTCTCAGTGGGCAGCGGCACCGGGCCCGCGACCGACGCACCAGTACGGGTCACCGTCTCGACGATCTTCTTCGCCGAGGAGTCGATGACCTCGTGGTCGTAGGCCTTGAGCCGGATGCGGATCTTCTGTCCCGCCATGGCTACTCCGTAGTCCTGTCTCTCTATACGCTCCGGAACCCGGTGTCCCCTCGACCCTCTCCGACCCACGCGGTCGGGCGTGTCGCGCTCCCGCTGACATGGATGCCCCTTGTTCGAACATCCTTCGGGATTGCACACGGCCCTACCGGTACCGCGAGCCGGGGGCGAAGGCCCACCGGGTGCCTGGTCGATGTCGCACCCACGCTTCCCGGAAGATTCCCGTACGTCCGCCCCAGCGCTGCCGTGAGGCAGTTAGGGCGACGAGTACCGTGGGACTCGCTTCCAGTCCTCCCGGCGGGAGGCGCGCGGCATCAACGCTCGACCGAGCAACTCGGACAGTCTGCCACAGTGGGCGGGGGCCTGGCCAATCGAGTCGGGGATATTACCCCGCAGGTGACACAGGTCAAACCAGCGGCCGCCCGGCGGCGCGGTTGGAAGGACCCCCGAGAAACCCGTCAGCTGGGGCTACTACCTCGCGTACCTGCGCAGCAAGTACCGACTGCCACCGCTGCTGCTCGTCATCTGCCAGGACCGCGCCACGGCCACATGGGCCGCCCGGCCCGAGCCCATCGGATTCTGCTCGTGGCCCTCACTGACCGTGCGGCCCATCGTCGCGGGGCCGAACAACATGCCAGTGATCACCGACCCGGCCCTGGCCCGTGAGGACCTAGCCCTGGCCACCCTGGCCACGATCACCCACGGCGCGAGCCAGGACATCGAGGCCATACTGAAGACCATGACGGCGGCACTCCAGGACGCGCCGGCGTCTCGACCTTCCTCATCGGCCTGCTCCCCGGCTACGCCTCCGCCGGTGCCCTCGCCCCCGCGCTGCTGCTGGTCGTCCGCATCCTTCAGTCGCTGGCGGTCGGCGGCGAGTGGGGCGGCGCCGTGCTGTACGCGGTCGAGAGCGCACCGCCCAGGCGCCGGGCCCTGTACGGCTCCTTCCCGCAGATCGGCGACGGTGTCGGCTTCTTCCTCGCCACCGGCGTCTTCGCACTGGCCTCCCTGCCGGGCCATGACGCGCTCATCAGCTGGACCTGGCGAATCCCATTCCTCCTCCCCAGCCTGCTGGTGATCACCGGGCTCCTGATCCGCAGCCAGCTGGAGGAGTCCCCGGAGTTCGGCGAGGCGCAGAAGCGCGCCGATCAGGAGAAGGAGTCCGCCCGGCAGATCCCGCTGGTCGGCGTGATCCGCACCGCGTGGCGCCCCTGGCTCCTGGCCTCCGGAGCCTTCCTGGTCACCGTCGGCGGCTACTACGTCATCGTCACCTTCATGTCCGTCTACGCCCTCGACCACCTGCACTTCAGCGAGGCGCAGGTCTCCACCGCCGGGATCTTCTGCTCGCTCGTGGTGATCGTCTTCACGCCGGTCTCGGCGATGCTGGCGGACCGGTTCGGGGTGCGCCGGGTCACCCTGATCGGACTCCTCTCGCACCTGCTGGTGGCGTTCCCGATGTTCTGGCTCGCCGACATCGGCACCATCCCGGGCCTCTGGGCGGGCATGGGTCTGGCCATGCTGGCCAGCACCGTGGCCTACGCCACCATCGGCACCATGATCACCACGTGGTTCGCGCCCCGGATCCGCTACACCGGGCTCTCCCTCAGCTACCAGCTCGCCGGAGCGCGGGCCGCGCGCACCCGGAGGAACTGGCCCGCAAGGCCGCCCGCGCGGCCGAGCAGTCCACCGCGTGGGAGTCCCCGTACACCGGGGCCGACCAGGAGCTGCACGCCCGGATCGACGCCGCCGTCGCCGAGGACCGGGAGGCCCTGCTCGCCCTGAGCCACGCCCTGCACCAGGACCCGGAGCCCGGCTTCGAGGAGCACCGCGCGGTGGCGCGCGTCGCCGAACTGCTGCGGTCGCACGGCATCGAGGCAGAGACCGGGGTGTACGGCCTGCCCACCGCGCTGCGCGCCACCGCGGGCACCGGGCAGGGGCCCACCGTGGGGGTGCTGGCGGAGTACGACGCCCTGCCGGGCATCGGGCACGCCTGCGGCCACAACGTCATCTGCGCGTCCGGCGTCGGCGCCTTCCTGGCGCTGGCGCGAGTGATGCCCGCGCTCGGCGGCACGGCGGTGCTGCTGGGCACCCCCGCGGAGGAGAACGGCACCGGCAAGGAGACCATGGCCCGCGCCGGGGCGTTCGACGGCGTGGACGCCGCCGGCTGCTGGGCACACCGGGGACCGCCCGCTGACCGCCGGGTCCGGGTGAAACCGGCCCCGGCACACTCGCGGCGGCTCCACGTTCACACCGCCGCCCGCGATCGTCCGTCGGCGCACCGGACGATCGTGGGCCGGGGGAAGGCCGTCAGATGACGCCCTGGGCGAGCATCGCGTCGGCCACCCGCTCGAAGCCGGCGATGTTCGCGCCGGTCACGTAGTCGCCGGGGGCGCCGTAGCGCTCGGCGGTCTCGTGGCAGGTGGTGTGGATGTCGCTCATGATGAGCGCCAGCTCCCGCTCCACCTGGGCGGCCGTCCACGCCGTACGGGAGTGGTTCTGCGCCATCTCCAGGGCGCTGACCGCGACCCCGCCCGCGTTCGCCGCCTTGCCAGGGCCGAAGGCCACCCCGGCGTGCTGGAACAGGTGCACGGCCTCGGGCGTCGCCGGCATGTTCGCGCCCTCGGACACGGCCTTCACTCCGTTGCGGATGAGCGTCTCCGCGTCCTTCTCGTCCAGCTCGTTCTGCGTCGCCGAGGGCAGCGCGACGTCGCCCGGGACCTCCCAGACCCGCCCGCCGGGCACGAACCGCGCGGAGGTGCCCCGCCGCTCGGCGTACTCGCTGATCCGGCCGCGCTCGACCTCCTTGATCTGCTTCAGCAGCTCCACGTCGACGCCCTTGTCGTCGACCACGTATCCGCTGGAGTCCGAGCAGGTCAGCGGGTTCGCACCGAGGGCGGTCAGCTTCTCGATGGTGTAGATCGCGACGTTTCCGGAGCCGGAGACGACCGCAGTCTGGCCCTCCAGCTCCTCGCCGCGCTCGCGCAGCATCGCCTCCGCGAAGAGCACGTTGCCGTACCCGGTGGCCTCCGGCCGGATCAGCGAGCCGCCCCAGTTCGAGCCCTTGCCGGTGAGCACACCGGCCTCCCAGCGGTTGGTGATCCGCCGGTACTGGCCGAACAGATAGCCGATCTCACGGGTGCCGACACCGATGTCACCGGCCGGCACGTCGGTGTGCTCGCCGATGTGCCGGTACAGCTCCGTCATGAACGACTGGCAGAACCGCATGACCTCGGCGTCGCTCCGCCCGTGCGGGTCGAAGTCGCTGCCGCCCTTGCCGCCGCCGATGCCGAGCCCGGTCAGCGCGTTCTTGAAGATCTGCTCGAAGCCGAGGAACTTGATGACGCCCAGATCGACGGACGGGTGGAAGCGCAGACCGCCCTTGTACGGGCCCAGCGCGCTGTTGAACTCCACCCGGAAACCACGGTTGACGTGCACCCGGCAGTGGTCGTCCTGCCACGGCACCCGGAAGATGATCTGCCGCTCCGGCTCGCACAACCGCTCCACGAGCCCTGCCTCCGCGTACTCCGGCCGAGCCGCGATCACCGGCGCCAGTGTCTCCAGTACCTCGTGAGCGGCCTGGTGGAACTCGGGCTGGGCCGGATTGCGTCGCTCGATCTCGGCGAGCAGGGAGGCGAGCTGGGTCTTGGTGTCGGGTCGGGTCGTCACAGGGTCCCCTTCTGGCACGGCTACTACCGGCTCGAAGCCGGTGATGAACGCTCGGCGCCGTTGCCGCGCGCAGGAACTCGGCCGACCCGGGAATGGGCATCCGGGAAACGGCCGACCCTTCAGTGTTACCCCTGGATCGATGCACTGGCCAGTGACCCGGCACCTTTAGTCCACGATGTGAGATCAAGATTCCGAAAAATCGGCTGGTACGACCGTTGCCTGGGGACGCCTACGCCAGGGGCCCGTGGGGCAGGAACTCGACTGCGAGGTACAGGACGACGCCCAGCAGGACGGTCCACGGGGCGAGTCCCGTACCGGCCGGCCTTCGCTCGACCCGGGCCGTGGGACGCAGATCGCCGTGGAGGGCCATGGCACTCAGCGTGTCGGCGGCCCGGCTGCCCCGGTCGGAGCGAGCGACACGGCTCAGCCAGGGCGGCGCGAACAGACCAGCCAGGGGCTCCGGCGTGTGACGACCGAAGAACTCCAGCTGTCCGTCGTGCCGCATCTCCACGCGGGTGATCGTCGACCACGGCAGGAGCCGTGTGGACCACAGACGACGGATGTACACGCCGTCCCGGTCCGCGGTGACGCGCCACAGCGCGAGCACGCAGCACACCCAGCCCATGAACAGCGACGACCACACCGCGAAGAACAGGTCACCCGGCCGCGGATGCGTCAGGCTCGCCCCGGAGGGATGCTCGGCCAGCGTGACGAACACGGCGCAGACGACCGCGGCCGCCGCCCTCCCGCGCCACCCGGCACGCCACACCAGCGGCGCCTGGGGCGCCGTCATCACCCCGGCGAGCTCCTCGACCCGTTCCCGGCGCTCCTTGCGCGCCTGCCGCCGCCGCTCCGCCCGGACCGCTCGCATCCCCACCCCAGCCCCCGCCGTCGTGTGCCACGGAGAGCTTACCGACCGGTCGATGCTCCCCTCGGCCGGTGCCGGGCGGTTGCCCCGGCACCGGCCGAGGGGAGGGGGCGACGAGCCGCCCTACACCCGCCGGCTCTCCAGTGGGCCGAGGTAGGTGTCCGGCAGGCCACCCGTGTCGATCAGCAGGCGTTGCAGGACCATCGTCGGGTCGATCGTCCAGAACTTCAGGCGATGCGTTCCGGCGCGGGTGATCGTGTGCCTGGTCGCGGTGCGGTTGACGTTGTCGGACGTGTTGCGGGCCCACGCCATGTTCATCGTGCCGTCGTCCGCACCCGTGGCCGCGTTGATGTCCACCGTCTGCGGCACCGCGTCGTCGAAGGAGATGCCGTAACGCAGGCCGCCGGTCGGAAGGGCCGGGTTCCTCGGGGACACCTCCGCCCACACCGTCACCTCGCCCCCGGAGAGGAGGGTCACCTCGTACTCCAGGCGCGGGGAGTTCGGGGCGCCGGGGGTGCGGCGCGGGGCCGTCACCGGCCAGGGGGTCATGCCCGAGGTGGTGCGGCCGACGCCGTCCAGGCGGCGCCACTCCCCCACCACGCGGTCGTGGTGCTCCGCGTCGATCGCCACATAGCCGCCCGCCTCCACGAAGCCCCGCACCAGACGGGGCGAGGTGTTCTCCGCCGTGCAGGCGACCGTCACCGTCGTGCCCGCGCCCGAGATCGTCAGCTTCGCCTCCGCCCGGCCGCTCGCCACCCGGCGCCAGTCCACCCGTACCTCGACCCGCGCCTGCTGCTCCACCCGGCCCCGGGCACGGTCCACCAGCAGCCACGGGGCCGAGGACTGGATCCGGTACTCGAAGGGCGTGCGGCCGCGGTTGAAGAGCTCCACGTACTGCTGCGGGCGGGTCTGGTACGGGCTGAAGGAAGGCAGCCGGGCCGCGGTCGTCGCCCCTCCCGGCCACCAGCTCCCCGCGTCCTCCGCTCCGTCCACCGAGACACCCAGTCCGGCGGCGCGCGGCACCTCGATCCGCCGGACCGCGGGGAAGAGGACGTCCGGGATCGCCACGTTGTCGATCTCGGGCTGCTGCCAGCCCGCGTTGGGGCCGTAGCGTTCCACGTCCCCGTAGTCGATGTGCGGCTGGGTCTGGAAGCCCTTCCACTTGCCGCCGGCCACCTCGTGGTTGAAGCGGTCGGCGAGGGCGAAGTCCCGCTCCAGACCCGCTTCCGCCTGCGCCGCCAGGTCGTTGGTCGCCGCCCGGCCCTGCCTGGCGTAGAGGAGGTTCGTGAACTCGGCCTGCCGCAGACCGTAGAGGTTCGCGGTCGCCTCCACCTCGTAGCCGACCAGTTCGAACCAGGCGTCCCGGCTCCGCGCGGGCAGCTTGCGGGCGACGCGGTCGGCCTTGCGGGCCAGGGCCTTCCACTCGTCGGTGACCCGCTCCAGCTCGCGGTGGGCGAAGTAGTACGGGGTCTGCTGGTCGTCGTAGACGACCTCGCCGTCCCGGAGGGTGATCCGGCGGTTGAGCAGCTCGGGCTTGCGGCGGGCCTGGAGCCGGCCGTACTCCGCCAGGACCTCCGCGATCGACCCGGAGTCCGCCTCGCCGAAGTTCTGGGCGGCGTAGCGGCGTTCCCACTCCGCCAGCCGCTCCTGCGGCCAGTTGTCCGGGTTCCAGGCGTAGTCGAGGAAGAACTCCGTGGGCAGTTCGTTGCCCTTCAGGTCGCCTACGTTGGTGACCCACAGACCGTGGTTGCCGTAGGCGTGGGCCTGGTGGAGCTGGTCCCAGAGGTTGGTGAGGTTCGCCGTGTCGACCCACTTGTAGTTGCGGCCGGCACCGACGTAGTCGAAGTGGTAGTAGAGGCCGTATCCGCCGGCGCGGGCGCCCTCCGCGGGGTCGGGGTGCTTGCGGATGTTGCCCCAGTTGTCGTCGGTGAGGACGACCGTGACGTCGTCCGGGGCGCGCAGGCCGCGGTCCCAGTAGCGCTGCACCTCCTTGTAGAGGGTCCACACCTGCGGGGTCTCGGCGGCCGGCCGGCCGGTGATCTCCTCGATGATGCGGCGCTGCTCGGCGATGATCTCCTGCATCAGCTCGATGCCGTCGCCGTCGGGCAGGCTGGTGTCGCCGTTGCCGCGCATTCCCAGGGTGACGACGCCCTCGAAGCCCTCGTCCACCATGCGCTGGATGCCGTCCCGCCAGTACGCCTTGATCGCCTCGGCGTTGCGGACGTAAGACCACTGGCCGTTGCCGCCGTAGGGGTCCTTGCCCGCGCTCGCGTGGCGGTTCCACTCCTCGATGCCGCGCATCATGGGCGCCTCGTGGGAGGTGCCCATGACGATGCCGTACTCCGACGCCCGCTTGTGGTTCTCCGGGTCGTCCTCCGCGAAGGCGCGCCCCCACACCGCCGGCCAGACGTAGTTGCCCTTCAGACGGAGCAGCAGCTCGAAGACCTTGGCGTAGAAGTCGGCGTTGAAGCCGCCGGGCTGCCCCGGGGCCTTGCCCGGACCGAAGTACGCGGGGGCCCAGGTGCCCAGGGCCGGGTTCTCGTCGTTGATGAAAACGCCGCGGTACTTCACCACCGGGGTGCCCTGCGTGTGGCGGCCCGGCAGGATCCAGACGCGGTTCCGGCGCACCGGGGGCACGTCGTCCCACCAGTACCAGGGCGAGACCCCGATGCCGTACGAGACGTCGTACGCCCCGAAGATTGTGCCGCGCGGGTCGCTGCCCGCGATGACGAGCGCACGGTCGACGCCAGGCATCGGATGGTCGACGACCGCCTGGAGCGAGGTCTCCCAGCGGCCGCGCACCCCGGTGACGTCCAGCTTCCCCGACTTCACCAGGCCGTCGATCAGCGGGCTGCGGCCGATCGTCCCCACCAGCACGGCGTTGCGGGCGATGGTGTGGCCGGGTCGTACGCCCGTGACCCGCTGGATGTCGTCGCGCAGGTCCCCCGCCGCCCGGACGACTCCGGGATGGTCGTCGGCGCTGACCACGATCGGGGCGCCCACCAGGGAGAACGAGCCCGGCCTCGGCTCATGGGGCGCGAAGGAGACGTACGCCCCCGGATCCGTCACCCGCGGACCGCCGCCCTCGCCCCCGGCCGCCCACGCGGAACCCGACGCGCCCAAAGCACCCGACGACAGCACCGGCACCGCGGCGAGGCTCGCGCCCAGGACGGCTCTCCGGCTGACGTGCGCAGACATGGCACACCCCTCACACCTGAATTTGGTCAGTGGCATGACAAATGCTGGAGGAGTGGTCTGCGGGGAACCAGGGGTCGTGCACGCCGAATAGTTTCGTAACAGCCGGGAACGCGAAAGGGCCCGTACGACGGGCGTCGTACGGGCCCTCGGCGGTCTACCCCGGGGCGCGCGGCGGCAGTTCGGCCGGGCTCAGGCCTCGGAATCGCAGTCGCCCGACACGAACAGCTCGGCCGTCGACGTCGCCGTGATCGCCCGCGCGAACCAGATGCTCAGCGTGTCCAGGTCCGCGCAGCCGACGATCCGCTCCCGATCCTGCTCCGAGATCTCCACCCCCCGGCGCTCCAGAAGAAGCAGTACGTCTTCGGCGCGCCCCTCGACTCGCCCCTCGGCTCGCCCCTCGGCGCGAAGGTTCTGAGCGGTCTGGGACTGGAAAAAGGAGAGATCGGCGGCCATGAGATGCCTCCAGAGATCTGCGGCCGGCGTCTTGCCGAGGCCTTGTTCGGTGAGCTCGATGAGGATGCCTGCGGTGTTCTCGTCGTCGGTCAGCAGGTCTTTCAGTGCCGTGGCCAGCGCCTTCAGTATGACATCGGCGTCAGGATCGCGACGGTGCAGCGCCGCGGACAGGACAGTCAAGGAGACGTCGCGGGCCGCTTCCTCGGCGCTGTCGATCACGGGCAGACTGTCCGGGCCGAGGACCAGGGGGCGGAGAGTCAGAGAGGGCCACTGTGGCGGGCCGATGTCGACCTGCTGCGTCGCCCAGGCGGCGGTGCTCCGGTCCGGGCAGACGACGAGGAGGACTGGCGGAATTCGGTACTTGGCGTACAAGTGGGAGAGGTAGTACGCCCAGCTGGCCGGTTTGTCCGGGTCGCGCCTGCCCTGGGACTCGACCGCGAGGACGAAGCTGCCGTCGTGAGCCGTGTCCATCCGCAGCAAGGTGTCCACTCTCCGCTCCACCGGGCGGTTCTCGGTGAGGTCGGTCGGAAGCGGCGACGCCGTGACTGGGGTGTCGAAGAGGACGCCCAGACCTTTGACGGCGCGGGCGAAGAGGCCGGGGTCTTCCTGGAAGATTCGGTGCAGGGCCTCATGGGATGAGCTGACCATGTGCCGAAGGTAGGACGGGGCAGCCGGGCCCGGATGAGCATATGCCGCTGATTCATGCCATCGAGTGGTGCCCCATGGCACGGATTGACGCAGGGGCTGGAGTTGGGCGGTGCGGAAAGGGGCGGGACACGCGAAAGGGCCCGTACGACAGGAGTCGTACGGGCCCTTGTGGTGCTCGCGATGGAGCTACCAGGTCGGGAGACCCTTCAGCAAGCCGGTGAGCTTACTTGACGATCTTGGTGACCTGGCCGGCGCCCACGGTACGGCCACCCTCACGGATGGCGAACTTCAGGCCCTCTTCCATGGCGACGGGCTGGATGAGCTCCACCTTCATCTCGGTGTTGTCACCCGGCATGACCATCTCGGTGCCCTCGGGGAGGGTCACCACGCCGGTCACGTCCGTCGTGCGGAAGTAGAACTGCGGACGGTAGTTGTTGAAGAACGGCGTGTGGCGGCCACCCTCGTCCTTGGAGAGGATGTAGGCCTGGGCCTGGAACTCGGTGTGCGGGGTGACCGAGCCCGGCTTGATGATGACCTGGCCGCGCTCGACGTCCTCGCGCTTGATGCCGCGGAGCAGCAGACCGACGTTCTCACCGGCCTGGCCCTCGTCGAGCAGCTTGCGGAACATCTCGATGCCGGTGACCGTGGTGGTGGTCTTCTCCTGCTTGATGCCGATGATGTCGACGGTCTCGTTGACCTTGAGGACACCACGCTCGATGCGGCCGGTGACGACCGTACCGCGACCGGTGATGGTGAAGACGTCCTCGATCGGCATCAGGAACGGCTTGTCGACGTCGCGCTCCGGCTCCGGGATGGCGGTGTCGACGGCGCTCATGAGGTCCAGGACGGACTGGACCCACTTCTCGTCGCCCTCAAGCGCCTTCAGCGCGGAGACACGGACGACCGGGAGGTCGTCGCCCGGGAACTCGTACTCGGAGAGGAGCTCGCGGACCTCGAGCTCGACGAGCTCCATGATCTCTTCGTCGTCCACCATGTCGGACTTGTTCAGAGCGACGACGATGTACGGCACGCCGACCTGGCGGGCCAGGAGCACGTGCTCCTTGGTCTGCGGCATCGGGCCGTCGGTCGCGGCGACCACCAGGATCGCGCCGTCCATCTGCGCGGCACCGGTGATCATGTTCTTGATGTAGTCCGCGTGACCGGGGCAGTCGACGTGGGCGTAGTGACGCGCCTCGGTCTGGTACTCGACGTGCGAGATGGAGATCGTGATACCACGCTGGCGCTCTTCGGGCGCCTTGTCGATGTTGTCGAACGGGGTGGCCTCGTTCAGCTCCGGGTACGCGTCGTGCAGCACCTTGGTAATGGCGGCCGTGAGGGTCGTCTTACCGTGGTCGATGTGACCGATGGTGCCGATGTTGACGTGCGGCTTAGTCCGCTCGAACTTCGCCTTCGCCACTGGGTTCCTCCTGTGGAGTGGTTCTGTACGCCTTACTCATCGGCGCCAGGTGATCTTTGCTGGATGGCCCGGATCTCCGGGGCATTCCTCCGGGTGTACGGCTGATCGCCGCGAATCCGTGGAATGCCCCGAGAGGCTCCGGAGTCAAGACTAAAGGCTGGAACTCGGGTGAGTTACTCGCCCTTGGCCTTCGCGATGATCTCCTCGGCGACGTTCCGCGGAACCTCGGCGTAGGAGTCGAACTGCATCGAGTAGCTTGCGCGACCCGACGTCTTGCTGCGGAGGTCGCCGACGTAGCCGAACATCTCCGAAAGGGGCACGAGGCCCTTCACGACACGGGCACCCGCCCGCTCCTCCATGGCCTGGATCTGGCCACGGCGGGAGTTGATGTCGCCGATGACCTCGCCCATGTAGTCCTCGGGCGTGGTGACCTCGACGGCCATCATCGGCTCGAGCAGCACGGGGCTGGCCTTGCGCGCGGCCTCCTTGAAGGCCTGCGAACCGGCGATCTTGAACGCGAGCTCGGAGGAGTCGACCTCGTGGTAGCCACCGTCGAGAAGCGTGACGCGGACGCCCGTCATCTCGTAGCCGGCCAGGATGCCGAACTGCATCGCTTCCTGGGCGCCGGCGTCGACCGAGGGGATGTACTCCTTCGGAACGCGACCACCGGTGACCTTGTTCACGAACTCGTACGAGGCGTCGCCGCCCTCGATCGGCTCGATCGCGATCTGCACCTTGGCGAACTGGCCGGTACCACCAGTCTGCTTCTTGTGCGTGTAGTCGACCCGCTCGACGGCCTTGCGGATCGTCTCGCGGTACGCGACCTGCGGCTTGCCGACGTTGGCCTCGACCTTGAACTCACGGCGCATGCGGTCGACCAGCACCTCGAGGTGCAGCTCGCCCATACCGCCGATGATGGTCTGGCCGGTCTCCTCGTCCGAGTGGACCTGGAAGGACGGGTCCTCCTCGGCCAGGCGCTGGATCGCGACGCCCAGCTTCTCCTGGTCGCCCTTCGACTTGGGCTCGATGGCGACCTGGATGACCGGCGCCGGGAAGTCCATGGACTCCAGGATGACCGGGGCCTTGTCGTCGCTCAGCGTCTCACCGGTGGTGGTCTGCTTCAGACCCATGACGGCGACGATGTCGCCGGCGCCCACCGACGGGATCTCCTCACGCTTGTTGGCGTGCATGCGGTAGATCTTGCCGATGCGCTCCTTCTTGCCCTTGACGGAGTTCAGCACCTGCGTGCCGGACTCCAGGCGGCCCGAGTAGACCCGGACGAAGGTGAGCTTGCCGAGGTGCGGGTCGCTCATGATCTTGAACGCGAGCGCGGCCAGCGGCTCGTCCTCGGACGGCTTGCGCTTGATGACCTCTTCCGCGTTGCCCACGGCGTGGCCCTCGATGGCCTCGACGTCGAGCGGCGTGGGGAGGTAGCGCACGACCGCGTCGAGCAGGGGCTGAACGCCCTTGTTCTTGAACGCGGTGCCACAGAACACCGGGGTGATCGTGGTCTCGGTGGCCTTGCCGGACGCGATGGTGATACGACGGATCGCGGCGTGCAGCTGCTCCTCGGTGGGCTCGTTGCCCTCCAGGTACAGCTCCATGATCTCTTCGTCGTTCTCCGCGACGGCCTCGACCAGCTTGCCGTGCCACTCCTCGGCGGCCTCGGTGTGCGTGGCGGGGATGTCGACGACGTCGTACATCTCGCCCTTCGCGGCCTCGGCGGACCACACGAGCGCCTTCATGCGGACCAGGTCCACAACGCCCTTGAAGTCGGCCTCGGCACCGATCGGCAGCTGCATGACCAGCGGCTGCGCGCCCAGGCGGTCCTTGATCATGTCGACGCAGCGGTGGAACTCGGCGCCGGTGCGGTCGAGCTTGTTCACGAAGCAGATGCGCGGAACGCCGTAGCGGTCCGCCTGACGCCACACCGTCTCGGACTGGGGCTCGACACCGGCGACGCCGTCGAACACCGTCACGGCACCGTCGAGTACGCGCAGGGAGCGCTCCACCTCGACGGTGAAGTCGACGTGACCCGGCGTGTCGATGATGTTGATCGTGTGGTCGACGTTGTCCAGCGGCCAGTGACAGGTGGTGGCAGCAGAGGTGATCGTGATGCCACGCTCCTGCTCCTGCTCCATCCAGTCCATCGTGGCGGAACCCTCGTGGGTCTCACCGATCTTGTAGGACACACCGGTGTAGAACAGGATCCGCTCGGTGGTGGTCGTCTTGCCCGCGTCGATGTGGGCCATGATCCCGATGTTGCGGACATGGGCCAGGTCAAGTGAAGTGGTAGCCATAAGGCTTCAGTCTTCTCTCGGTTCTCGATGGGGTAGCGACTACCAGCGGTAGTGCGCGAAGGCCTTGTTGGACTCGGCCATCTTGTGCGTGTCCTCGCGCTTCTTCACAGCGGCACCGAGGCCGTTGGAGGCGTCGAGGAGCTCGTTGAGCAGACGCTCGGTCATGGTCTTCTCGCGACGGGCGCGGGAGTAACCGACCAGCCAGCGCAGCGCCAGGGTGTTGGCGCGGCCGGGCTTGACCTCGATCGGCACCTGGTAGGTGGCGCCACCGACACGGCGGGACTTGACCTCGAGGGTCGGCTTGATGTTCTCGAGAGCGCGCTTCAGCGTGATGATCGGGTCGTTGCCGGTCTTCTCGCGCAGGCCCTCCATGGCGCCGTAGACGATGCGCTCGGCGGTGGAGCGCTTGCCGTTCAGCAGCACCTTGTTGATCAGGGAGGTCACCAGAGGAGAGCCGTAGACCGGGTCGATGATGACCGGGCGCTTCGGGGCGGGGCCCTTACGAGGCATTCTTACTTCTCCTTCTTGGCGCCGTAACGGCTGCGAGCCTGCTTGCGGTTCTTGACACCCTGGGTGTCGAGCGAACCGCGGATGATCTTGTAGCGAACACCCGGCAGGTCCTTCACACGGCCGCCGCGCACGAGCACGATGGAGTGCTCCTGCAGGTTGTGTCCCTCACCCGGAATGTAAGCCGTGACCTCGATGCCGCTGGTCAGGCGCACACGCGCGACCTTACGGAGGGCCGAGTTCGGCTTCTTCGGAGTGGTCGTGAACACACGCGTGCAGACGCCGCGGCGCTGGGGCGAACCCTCGAGTGCGGGCGTCTTGTTCTTTTCGACCTTGTCCTGCCGGCCCTTGCGGACCAGCTGCTGGATCGTAGGCACTACTTCTCCGGTTTCTGTGTGCCGATGGGTACAGCTAACCTGGAACTTCGCCGACCCACGCGGTCGGGTGTGTCGAATCCCGCTGACTCCCACCGCAAGGCAGAAAGAGGCGCAGATCACGGTGGCCGTTCAGCAGCTCCCGGTGCGGTTTGAAGGCACGCACGAAAGCCAGGGCACACCCCAGGCACAAGGTCTGAGCGTACCTACCTCATTCGCTGTGGTCAAAACAAATGGGCCCCGCCCGCCGCATCCCGCGGGACTTGTCAAGCCCGGGCTCCGCGGGCGATCTTCGAATCCATGGAATGTGATCTTCGGACACCGGAATCCGCCCACGTCATACCGACCCCGCGATCCCGGCCACGATGAGCACGGTCAGGAACACCGCCCAGCCCGCGACGGACAGCCAGCCCAGGACCAGCCCGGCCAGCGCGAGGCCGTCACCGACCTCCCCGTTGCGGCGCATCTCCGCGCGGGCGGCGTGTCCCAGGACCACCGCGGGCAGGCCCGTCAGACCGGCCGTCATCAGCGTGAGCACACCGCAGACCAGGGAACCGACCGCCTTGCCGTTGGTGGGTGGCGGGACCGCCGCCGGCAGGAACGTGGACGGCACGACCGGAGCCGGCGCCGAGGTGAGCGGCACCGGGCCCTGTGGCAGGTCCGCCACCAGCAGCGCCAGCTCCCCGACCGTACGGGCCTGGTACGCCCGTGCGACGCGCTGGTCGAGTTCCCGCTCGTCCAGGCGGCCCTCGCTGAAGCCCGCCCTGAGCACGTCCACGGCCCGTTCGCGGTCGGCGTGGGACGCGAGCATCGAGGGGCTGCCCTGGCCCTGCCACGGCTGCGGAACCCCCTGCCCCCGCTGCCAGGGCTGCATGGGCTGCCACGACGGGTGTGACGGCTGATACGACACTGGGACCTCCCCCGGACCACGTGTGTCTCTCCATGATGCGCCAAGGGCGGCCATCCCGTTACGGGATGGCCGCCCTTCAGCGCGTCAAGCAGCCGCTCGCCTACTGGTTGTACGGACCGTAGTCGTAGTCCTCCAGCGGAACGGCCTGGCCGGAGCCGGCGCCGAACGGCGAGTAGTCGATGTCGTCGTAGCCCACGGCCGAGTACATCGCGGCCTTGGCCTCCTCGGTCGGCTCGACCCGGATGTTGCGGTAACGGGACAGGCCCGTACCGGCCGGGATGAGCTTACCGATGATGACGTTCTCCTTGAGGCCGATCAGGGAGTCGGACTTGGCGTTGATCGCCGCGTCCGTCAGGACCCTGGTCGTCTCCTGGAAGGACGCCGCCGACAGCCAGGACTCGGTCGCCAGCGAGGCCTTGGTGATACCCATGAGCTGCGGACGACCGGAGGCCGGGTGACCGCCCTCCTGGACCACACGACGGTTCTCGTGCTCGAACTTCGAGCGCTCGACCAGCTCGCCGGGCAGCAGCTCGGCGTCGCCGGACTCGATGATCGTCACCCGGCGCAGCATCTGCCGGATGATGATCTCGATGTGCTTGTCGTGGATCGACACACCCTGCGAGTTGTAGACCTTCTGGACCTCGCCGACCAGGTGGACCTGCACGGCCCGCTGGCCCAGGATGCGCAGCACGTCGTGCGGGTTGGTGGCACCCACGGTGAGCTTCTGGCCCACCTCGACGTGGTCGCCCTCGCCGACCAGCAGACGGGCACGCTTCGAGATCGGGAAGCTCGTCTCGTCGCTGCCGTCGTCCGGGGTGATGACGATCTTCTTGGTCTTCTCGGTCTCCTCGATCCGGACACGTCCGGCCGCCTCGGAGATCGGGGCGACACCCTTCGGCGTACGGGCCTCGAAGAGCTCGACGACACGCGGCAGACCCTGGGTGATGTCGTCACCGGCCACACCACCGGTGTGGAAGGTACGCATCGTCAGCTGGGTGCCGGGCTCACCGATGGACTGGGCGGCGATGATGCCGACCGCCTCACCGATGTCGACCAGCTTGCCGGTGGCGAGCGAACGGCCGTAGCACATGGCGCAGGTGCCCACCGCGGACTCGCAGGTCAGGACCGAGCGGGTCTTGACCTCGGAGACGCCGCGGGAGACGAGCTCCTCGATGAGCACGTCGCCCAGGTCGGTGCCGGCCGGGGCCAGCACCTGTCCGTCGACCACGATGTCCTCAGCGAGGCAGCGTGCGTACACGGACGTCTCGACGTTGTCCGCCTTGCGCAGCACGCCGTCCGCACCGCGCTCCGCGATGTGCAGCTTGAGACCGCGGTCGGTGCCGCAGTCCTCCTCGCGGATGATGACGTCCTGGGAGACGTCGACCAGACGACGGGTGAGGTAACCGGAGTCGGCGGTACGCAGGGCGGTGTCGGCCAGACCCTTACGGGCACCGTGCGTGGAGATGAAGTACTCCAGCACGGACAGACCCTCACGGAACGACGCCTTGATGGGCCGCGGGATGGTCTCGTTCTTGGCGTTCGACACCAGACCGCGCATACCGGCGATCTGACGCATCTGCATCATGTTTCCTCGGGCGCCCGAGGAAACCATCATGAAGATCGGGTTGGTCTTCGGGAAGTTGTCGTTCATCGCCTCGGCGACCTCGTTGGTCGCCTTGGTCCAGATCGCGATGAGCTCCTGGGTGCGCTCGTCCTTGGTGATCAGACCGCGCTCGTACTGCTTCTGGACCTTCTCGTCCTGCGCCTCGTAGCCCTTGACGATCTCCTTCTTCGCCTCGGGGACGACGACGTCGGAGATGGCGACGGTGACGCCGGAGCGGGTGGCCCAGTAGAAGCCGGACGACTTCAGGTTGTCGAGCGTGGCCGCCACGATGACCTTCGGGTAGCGCTCGGCGAGGTCGTTGACGATCTCGGAGAGCTGCTTCTTGCCCACCTCGAAGTCGACGAACGGGTAGTCCTCGGGCAGCAGCTCGTTGAAGAGCGCGCGGCCCAGGGTCGTCTTCAGGCGGAAGGAGTCACCCTGCTGCCACTCCGGCTCGCCCTCCTCGCGGGCCGGCGGGGTCCAGCCGCGCGGCGGGATGGTGCCCACCGGGAAGCGGACGTCCACCCGCGACTGGAGCGAGAGCTCGCCGGCGTCGAACGCCATGATCGCCTCGGCGACCGACGCGAAGGAACGGTCCTCGCCCTTGGCCGCGCGGCCCTCGGCGTCGGTGGTGAGGAAGTACAGACCGAGGACCATGTCCTGGGTCGGCATCGTCACCGGACGGCCGTCGGCCGGCTTGAGGATGTTGTTCGAGGACAGCATCAGGATGCGGGCCTCGGCCTGCGCCTCCGCGGACAGCGGCAGGTGCACGGCCATCTGGTCACCGTCGAAGTCCGCGTTGAACGCGGTGCACACGAGCGGGTGAATCTGAATGGCCTTGCCCTCGACCAGCTGCGGCTCGAAGGCCTGGATGCCGAGGCGGTGCAGGGTGGGCGCACGGTTCAGCAGAACCGGGTGCTCCGCGATGACCTCTTCCAGCACGTCGTACACGACCGTGCGGCCGCGCTCGACCATGCGCTTGGCCGACTTGATGTTCTGCGCGTGGTTCAGGTCGACCAGGCGCTTCATCACGAACGGCTTGAACAGCTCCAGCGCCATCGCCTTCGGCAGACCGCACTGGTGCAGCTTCAGCTGCGGACCGACGACGATCACGGAACGGGCCGAGTAGTCGACGCGCTTGCCGAGCAGGTTCTGACGGAAGCGGCCCTGCTTGCCCTTGAGCATGTCGGACAGCGACTTCAGCGGACGGTTGCCGGGGCCCGTGACCGGGCGGCCGCGGCGGCCGTTGTCGAAGAGCGCGTCGACGGCCTCCTGGAGCATGCGCTTCTCGTTGTTCACGATGATCTCGGGCGCGCCGAGGTCGAGAAGCCGCTTCAGGCGGTTGTTGCGGTTGATGACACGGCGGTACAGGTCGTTCAGGTCGGAGGTCGCGAAGCGGCCACCGTCCAGCTGCACCATCGGACGCAGGTCCGGCGGGATGACCGGCACGCAGTCCAGGACCATGCCCTTGGGGCTGTTGGACGTCTGCAGGAACGCGGAGACGACCTTCAGCCGCTTGAGGGCGCGGGTCTTCTTCTGGCCCTTGCCGGTGCGGATGATCTCGCGGAGCTTCTCGGCCTCCTCCTCGAGGTCGAAGGACTCCAGGCGCTTCTGCAGCGCCGCGGCACCCATCGAGCCGTCGAAGTACGTGCCGAACCGGTCGCGCAGCTCGCGGTAGAGCAACTCGTCGCCCTCGAGGTCCTGGACCTTGAGGTTCTTGAACCGGGTCCACACCTCGTCGAGGCGGTCGATCTCGCGCTGCGCGCGGTCGCGCAGCTGCTTCATCTCACGCTCGGCACCCTCGCGCACCTTGCGGCGCACGTCGGCCTTGGCACCCTCGGCCTCCAGCTCGGCGAGGTCCGCCTCGAGCTTCTTGGCGCGGGCCTCCAGGTCGGCGTCGCGGCGCTGCTCGATCTGCTGGCGCTCGACGGAGACGTGGGCCTCCAGCGACGGCAGGTCGCGGGTGCGGCGCTCGTCGTCGACGTACGTGATCATGTACGCCGCGAAGTAGATGACCTTCTCCAGGTCCTTCGGGGCCAGGTCGAGCAGGTAGCCCAGACGCGACGGGACGCCCTTGAAGTACCAGATGTGGGTGACGGGCGCGGCCAGTTCGATGTGGCCCATCCGCTCACGGCGCACCTTGGCACGGGTGACCTCGACGCCGCAGCGCTCGCAGATGATGCCCTTGAAGCGGACACGCTTGTACTTGCCGCAGTAGCACTCCCAGTCCCGGGTGGGACCGAAGATCTTCTCGCAGAAGAGCCCGTCCTTTTCCGGCTTGAGGGTGCGGTAGTTGATGGTCTCGGGCTTCTTGACCTCGCCGTGGCTCCACTGACGGATGTCGTCAGCGGTGGCCAGGCCGATCCGGAGCTCGTCGAAGAAGTTGACGTCGAGCACTATGCGTCAATCCCTCTCAGGGTCGTAAGTCTGTGGTCTGAAACGGGGGCCTGGGGGTCGGCGGGTCTCCTGGTCAGGAGGCCCGCCGGACTCCCGTCAGACCTCTTCGACGCTGCTCGGCTCGCGCCGGGACAGGTCGATGCCGAGCTCCTCCGCAGCGCGGAAGACATCCTCGTCGGTGTCGCGCATCTCGATGGACATACCGTCGCTGGACAGCACCTCCACGTTCAGGCACAGGGACTGCATCTCCTTGATGAGCACCTTGAAGGACTCGGGGATGCCGGGCTCGGGGATGTTCTCGCCCTTGACGATGGCCTCGTAGACCTTCACGCGGCCGGTGACGTCGTCGGACTTGATGGTCAGCAGCTCCTGGAGGGCGTAGGCGGCGCCGTAGGCCTCGAGGGCCCACACCTCCATCTCGCCGAAGCGCTGGCCACCGAACTGGGCCTTACCACCCAGCGGCTGCTGGGTGATCATCGAGTACGGACCGGTCGAGCGGGCGTGCAGCTTGTCGTCGACCAGGTGGTGCAGCTTCAGGATGTACATGTAGCCGACCGAGATCGGGTCCGGGAACGGCTCACCGCTGCGGCCGTCGAACAGCTGCGCCTTGCCGGACGGGAGGACCATGCGGTCGCCGTCGCGGTTCGGGATGGTGTGCTGGAGCAGACCCGCCAGCTCGTCCTCACGGGCACCGTCGAAGACCGGGGTGGCCACGTTGGTGCCGGGGGCGACCTGGTCGGCGCCGATGGCCTGGAGGCGCTCGGCCCACTCGTCCGCGAGGCCGGAGACGTCCCAGCCGCGGCTGGCGAGCCAGCCGAGGTGGATCTCCAGGACCTGTCCCGGGTTCATTCGGGACGGCACACCCAGCGGGTTGAGGATGATGTCGACCGGGGTGCCGTCCTCCAGGAACGGCATGTCCTCGATCGGCAGGATCTTGGAGATGACGCCCTTGTTGCCGTGGCGGCCGGCGAGCTTGTCACCGTCGGTGATCTTGCGCTTCTGCGCGACGTAGACGCGGACCAGCTGGTTCACGCCCGGCGGCAGCTCGTCGCCCTCCTCGCGGTCGAAGACGCGCACGCCGATGACCTTGCCGGTCTCGCCGTGCGGCACCTTCAGCGAGGTGTCACGGACCTCACGCGCCTTCTCACCGAAGATCGCGCGCAGCAGGCGCTCCTCGGGGGTCAGCTCGGTCTCGCCCTTCGGGGTCACCTTGCCGACGAGGATGTCGCCGGCGATGACCTCGGCGCCGATGCGGATGATGCCGCGCTCGTCGAGGTCGGCGAGGACCTCCTCGGAGACGTTCGGGATGTCCCGGGTGATCTCCTCGGGGCCGAGCTTGGTGTCACGGGCGTCGACCTCGTGCTCCTCGATGTGGATCGAGGAGAGGACGTCGTCCTGGACGAGGCGCTGCGACAGGATGATCGCGTCCTCGTAGTTGTGACCCTCCCACGGCATGAACGCGACCAGCAGGTTCTTGCCGAGCGCCATCTCGCCGTTCTGGGTGGCCGGGCCGTCGGCCAGGACCTGGCCCTCGACGACGCGGTCGCCCTCGTTGACGATGACCTTCTGGTTGACCGAGGTGCCCTGGTTGGAGCGGGCGAACTTGGCCAGGCGGTACGTGATGTACGTGCCGTCGTCGTTGGTCGTGGTGATGTAGTCGGCGGAGATCTCCTGGACCACACCGGCCTTCTCGGCCTTGACGACGTCGCCGGCGTCGACGGCGGAGCGGTACTCCATGCCGGTGCCGACGAGCGGGGCCTCCGACTTGATGAGCGGAACGGCCTGGCGCATCATGTTCGCGCCCATGAGGGCACGGTTGGCGTCGTCGTGCTCGAGGAACGGGATCATGGCGGTCGCGACCGACACCATCTGGCGCGGCGAGACGTCCATGTAGTCGACGTCCTCGGGGCTGACGTAGTCGACCTCGCCGCCACGGCGGCGGACCAGCACGCGGGCCTCGGCGAAGCGCAGGTCGTCACCCAGGGTGGCGTTGGCCTGCGCGATGACGAAGCGGTCCTCCTCGTCGGCGGTCAGGTAGTCGACCTCGTCGGTGACCTGGCCGTCGTTGACCTTGCGGTACGGGGTCTCGACGAACCCGAACGCGTTGACCCGGCCGTAGGAGGCGAGCGAGCCGATCAGACCGATGTTCGGGCCTTCCGGCGTCTCGATCGGGCACATGCGGCCGTAGTGCGAGGGGTGCACGTCACGGACCTCGAAGCCGGCCCGCTCACGGGAGAGACCACCCGGGCCAAGGGCCGACAGGCGGCGCTTGTGGGTGAGACCCGACAGCGGGTTGTTCTGGTCCATGAACTGCGACAGCTGGCTGGTGCCGAAGAACTCCTTGATGGAGGCGACGACCGGCCGGATGTTGATCAGGGTCTGCGGCGTGATCGCCTCGACGTCCTGCGTGGTCATGCGCTCGCGGACGACGCGCTCCATACGGGCCAGACCGGTGCGGACCTGGTTCTGGATGAGCTCGCCCACGCTGCGCAGACGGCGGTTGCCGAAGTGGTCGATGTCGTCGGTCTCGACGACGATCGTCTGACCGCTGTCGCCGACCGTCTCGATCTCGCCCGCGTGCAGCTTCACCAGGTACTTGATCGTCGAGATGACGTCCTCGACGGTCAGGACGCCGGCGTCCAGCGGAGCGTCCGCACCCAGCTTCTTGTTGACCTTGTAGCGGCCGACCTTGGCGAGGTCGTAGCGCTTGGGGTTGAAGTACAGGTTCTCGAGCAGCGTCTGCGCGGCCTCACGCGTGGGGGGCTCGCCCGGGCGCAGCTTGCGGTAGATGTCCAGCAGCGCGTCGTCCTGGCCCTGGGTGTGGTCCTTCTCCAGGGTGGCGCGCATCGACTCGTACTCGCCGAACTCCTCGAGGATCTGCTCGTTGGTCCAGCCGAGCGCCTTCAGCAGGACGGTGACCGACTGCTTGCGCTTGCGGTCGATGCGGACACCGACCATGTCGCGCTTGTCGATCTCCATCTCCAGCCAGGCACCCCGGGAGGGGATGATCTTGGCGGAGAAGATGTCCTTGTCGGACGTCTTGTCGATGGAGGAGTCGAAGTAGACACCGGGGGAACGGACCAGCTGGGACACCACGACACGCTCGGTGCCGTTGATGACGAAAGTGCCCTTGTTCGTCATGAGCGGGAAGTCGCCCATGAAGACGGTCTGGGACTTGATCTCGCCGGTCTCGTTGTTGGTGAACTCGGCCGTGACGAAGAGCGGGGCCGCGTACGTGAAGTCGCGCTCCTTGCACTCGTCGATCGAGTTCTTGGGCGGCTCGAAGCGGTGGTCGCGGAACGTCAGCGACATCGACCCGGAGAAGTCCTCGATCGGGGAGATCTCCTCGAAGATCTCCTCGAGGCCGGACTTGGTGGGGACGTCCTGACCGGACTCCAGAGCGTCCTCGACGCGAGCCTTCCACGCGTCGTTGCCGAGCAGCCAGTCGAAGCTCTCGGTTTGCAGCGCGAGAAGGTTCGGAACCTCGAGGGGCTCCTTGATCTTTGCAAAGGAGATGCGCAGCGGGGCGGTGCTGGCGCCGTTGTTCGTATTCGCGGTCGAGGCGTTGCGCGAGGCGGCCAAGAGGGGGTCCTTCCGAGGGCTCGGACTCACTACGCGCGTACCGGCCCCCCGCCGCCGCTTGAGGACAGGTCGTCCTGATCGGGCCGAAAGGCCAGGTCAAGGATGATCTGGTCGTCGTTGCTGAGGCGAGGGCATGCCCCTGGTGACGGGCAGGGGACAGCTAACAGGCAGCGCAAAGGGTCAGTGTAGCCACATGGCACACTGATGTCCAGTGCGGGTTTTTTGAGACCCTCGTAGTTGTCAACGTCTGCGGCCTACCTGCCCTCAACGCACCCTGATACTGCCCTCTTCGTCGCCGATCCATGCCTCGGATTCGGATCCTTGTTGGCGACGCGTCCTGAGAATTGCGCGCTGCGTGCGGTTCGTCAAGGCCTCCCATGGCCAAACCGGATGCTGCCATCGTCACTTGCAGCCCGCCGCCGGGAGCTCTGGAGGCACGACGAAGATCACCATACCCCTCCCTGCCGCGGGCGCAAGGCAGCCGGCACCGGCCCCCTCGAACGCCGAAGAGCGACCACCCGGATGGATGATCGCTCCTCGGTGCGTTCGCGTTACAGCCCCAGGAGGGCCGTGTTCAGCGCGCGGGAGTCCTTCGCGGACCCGTGGAGGTCTTACTTGACCTCGACGGAGGCGCCGGCGCCCTTGAGGGCCTCGGCGGCCTTGTCCGCGGCCTCCTTGTTGACCTTCTCGAGGACGGGCTTCGGCGCACCGTCGACCAGGTCCTTGGCCTCCTTCAGGCCCAGGGAGGTCAGCTCGCGCACGACCTTGATGACCTGGATCTTCTTGTCGCCGGCGCCGGCGAGGATGACGTCGAACTCGTCCTTCTCCTCAGCGGCCTCGGCAACCGGGGCGCCCGGGCCGGCCATCATGACCGGGGCGGCCGCGGCGGCGGTGACGTCGAACTTCTCCTCGAACGCCTTCACGAACTCGGAGAGCTCGATGAGGGTCATCTCCTCGAACTGCGCGAGCAGGTCTTCCTGGCTGAGCTTCGCCATGATGGCGGTCCTTCCACTCAAATCGGCGGGTGCCGGATGTACTGGGTAAGGCGGGCGTACGTCGGCCCGCTGCGACCCTTGCCGCGTCAGGCGGCTCGGATCAGAAAGCGAGCCGAGTTACTCGGCACCGCCCTGCTCGTCCTGCTTGGCGCGCAGCGCGTCCACGGTGCGGACGAGCTTCGACGGCAGCGCCTGGAAGACGGAGGCAGCCTGGGACTGCTTCCCCTTGAAGGCACCGGCCAGCTTGGAGAGCAGAACCTCGCGGGACTCGAGGTCCGCGAGCTTCTTGATCTCGTCGGCGGACAGCGCCTTGCCGTCAAGGACACCGCCCTTGATGACGAGATTCGGGTTGTCCTTGGCGAAGTCACGGAGACCCTTCGCCGACTCCACCGGGTCACCGGTGACGAAGGCGACGGCCGTCGGACCAGCGAAGAGCTGGTCGTCCAGCGTGATCCCGGCCTCGTTGGCCGCAATCTTGGTCAGCGTGTTCTTCACCACGGCGTACTGGGCGTTCTCACCGAGCGACCGGCGCAGCGTCTTGAGCTGCGCCACGGTGAGACCGCGGTACTCGGTCAGCACGGCGGCGTTGGAGCTGCGGAACTTGTCCGTCAGCTCCGCAACCGCGGCAGCCTTGTCGGGCCTCGCCATAGAGCCTCGGCCTCCTTCCGGGTGATTCGGACCGCGCGGACCCGAAGGAGGACTGGGGAAAACGAAACGCCCCGGCGCAGGCGCACGGGGCGGACTCGACCGGGTGCACACACGGGGATCGACGTGTGCTCCGGGAGTTCTTCCACAGTCACCTGCGCGGGTCGTCCGCAGTTCAGCGGATCCTTCGGCCACCGCACCCTCGTACGAGTGCACGGCAACGACCAGCGGTCTTTGGCTTCTGTGGGAGCGTACGGGAAGGGGTCACCGCAAAGCAAATCGCCTCGGGAGCGCGGCTCAGGAGCCGATGCCGGTGCCGCCCGCGGTGGCGCCCTGGGACTTCATCAGGTCCTTGAAGTCCATGGTGTCGCCGGCCGGGGGCGCCTGGACGGAGGTCTTCACGCCGTAGTCGCTGTAGTAGGCGGTGTTGGTCATGGTGCCGGTCGCCATGTCCGCCTTCTCGACCTTCTTGACCAGGAGGTTCCGGTCGTTGACCCAGATGTCGATCGCCTCCGTGGTGACGCCCGCCTCGCTGAGCTGCTTCTTCAGCTCGTCCATCTGGCGCTTGGGCAGGTTCGAGGTCTTGTCGGCGAAGTCGGCGACGTTCACCGTGCCCGCGTAGTGCGTGGTGTGCTCGCCGCGCACCGTCGCCTCGCCGACCTTCCGGACGTCGCCGGAGGCCAGCAGCAGCTTCACCGACTGGTTCGGCGTGGCGTTCTTCAGCTGCTCCTGCATGTACTCGCCGGAGCCGCCGACGAGGTCCCCGAGGTCCTCGTAGCGGTACGCGATCCAGTGCTTGCCGCCCGTCTGCCGCGCATAGGCGTCGCTCATGTGGGCGTAGTAGGCGTCGGGCAGGTACCGCGCCTCCATCGTCGTCGCCCCGATCCGGCGCATCGTCTCGGCGACCGTGCCGCCGGTGTAGGTGAGCTTGAGCGTGCCGGTCAGGCCGTCAGCCCAGTCGAGGGTGCCGTCGCCCTTCATCGACATCAGCGTGCCGATGCTGGTCGTCATCGACACCCTGGCGGAGTCGGCCTCGGCTGTGGAGGTGTCGGCGGAGCGCAGGGCCGCGACGGGACTCACGTGCGCGAGCCCCCGGCCGGCCGCGTCGTCGCCCTTGTCCGAGCCGCCGGAGGAACCGGAGGAGCCGCAGGCGACCACTGCGGTCAGCGAGGTCAGCGCCACGACGGAGAGCGTGATACGGCGCGCGGTCGTGCTCTTCATTCGTCCCACCCCTATGCGGTTGCTGTGATCTTCACGCTAACGCAGGCCTGTGACAGGCGTACGGGAGTCGCACAGACGTCGCGCACGGACGTACGGAAGACGTCGTACAGGAGTCCCACAGAAAAGGGACGAGCCCCGCACCCGAAAAGGTTGCGGGACTCGTCCCTCAGCTGTGCGAGCCGTGTGGCTCAGACCGGCCCAGACCGGCCCAGACCGGCTCAGACCGCGGCCGGGTCCTCCTCGACGAGGAGGTTGCGGGTGCGGTTCGGGTCGACCGGGATGCCGGGGCCCATCGTGGTGGTGATGGCGGCCTTCTTGATGTAGCGACCCTTGGCGGCGGACGGCTTCAGACGGAGGATCTCCTCCAGCGCCGCGCCGTAGTTCTCCACCAGCTTGGTGTCGTCGAACGACGTCTTGCCGATGATGAAGTGCAGGTTCGAGTGCTTGTCGACGCGGAACTCGATCTTGCCGCCCTTGATGTCGGTGACGGCCTTGGTCACGTCGGGGGTGACGGTGCCGGTCTTCGGGTTCGGCATCAGACCACGCGGGCCGAGGACGCGGCCGAGGCGGCCGACCTTGCCCATGAGGTCCGGGGTGGCGACGACGGCGTCGAAGTCCAGACGGCCCTTCGACACCTCGTCGATCAGCTCGTCCGCGCCGACGATGTCGGCGCCGGCGGCACGTGCGGCCTCGGCACGGTCACCGGTCGCGAAGACCAGGACCCGGGCGGTCTTACCGGTGCCGTGCGGAAGGTTCACGGTGCCACGGACCATCTGGTCGGCCTTGCGCGGGTCGACACCCAGACGGAAGGCGACCTCGACGGTGCCGTCGAACTTGGTCGTGGAGGTCTCCTTGGCGAGACGGACGGCCTCGAGCGGGGCGTACTGCTTGTCCCGGTCGATCTTGGCGTCCGCAGCGCGGAGAGCCTTGCTGCGCTTGCTCACAACTGCTCCTGTGTGTTCTGAAAGGAGTCGTGGTACGGGCCGAGCCGGCCCTGCCACGTGCGGCCATCGGCCGCATGGTGCTACGAAGGTGGGGTTCAGCCCTCGACCGTGACGCCCATGGAACGCGCGGTGCCGGCGATGATCTTCGAGGCGGCGTCCAGGTCGTTGGCGTTGAGGTCGGGCAGCTTGGTCTGGGCGATCTCGCGGACCTGCGCCTGGGTGATCTTGGCGACCTTGGTCTTGTGCGGCTCGCCGGAGCCCTTCTCCACGCCCGCGGCCTTGAGGATCATCTTGGCGGCCGGCGGGGTCTTGGTGATGAAGGTGAAGGAACGGTCCTCGTAGACCGTGATCTCCACCGGGATGACCCAACCGCGCTGCGACTCGGTCGCGGCGTTGTAGGCCTTGCAGAACTCCATGATGTTGACGCCGTGCTGACCCAGCGCCGGGCCGACCGGCGGAGCCGGGTTGGCGGCGCCGGCCTGGATCTGGAGCTTGATGAGCCCCGTGACCTTCTTCTTCTTGGGAGGCATTGCTCTCCGGGTCCTTTCGATTCGGGTCCTGCCGGCGCTCGGGTATCACCCGGACGCAGGCATACCGCACAACGATAACGGGTATGGCTGCGCGGCTGAAAACCGGGCAGGTCAGGTGACCGCTGGAGCGATCGCCTGACCTGCGCGGAAGCGGTAGGTCCAGAAAGAACCGCGGTGAACTAGTTCTTCTGGATCTGGTCGAAGCTCAGCTCGACCGGGGTCTCGCGGCCGAAGATCTCGACGAGGCCCTTGACCTTCTTGGAGTCCGGGTTGATCTCGTTGATCGTGGCCTGGAGCGTGGCGAACGGGCCGTCGGTGACGGTGACCGAGTCGCCGACCTCGAAGTCCAGCACCTGGACCTCGACCTTGCGCTGCGGAGCCGGCTTGCCCTCGGCCTCGGCGGCCTCGCGGGCGGCCTTCTCCTCCGCCTCGGGGGCGAGCATCTTCACGATCTCGTCCAGGGACAGCGGGTACGGGTCGTAGGCGTTGCCCACGAACCCGGTGACGCCCGGGGTGTTGCGGACGACGCCCCAGGACTCGTTCGTCAGGTCCATGCGGACGAGGACGTAGCCGGGCAGCTTGTTCTGCCGGACGGTCTTGCGCTCGCCGTTCTTGATCTGGACGATCTCTTCCTCGGGCACCTCGGCCTGGTAGATGAAGTCCTCGACGTTCAGCGAGACGGCACGCTGCTCCAGGTTCGCCTTCACGCGCTTCTCGTAGCCGGCGTAGGTGTGGATGACGTACCACTCGCCGGGCAGCGTGCGCAGTTCCTCGCGGAGCTTGGTGACCGGGTCGACCTCGGCCTCCGGCTCCTCCTCCTCGGCCTCACCCCCGGGCGCCTCGTCCACGACGTGGACGGCGGCCTCCTCGGCCGGCTCGCCCGCGGCGGCCTCGGCAGCCTCGGCCTCGTCGACCTCGTCCGCACCCTCGACGATGTCGAGCTCGTCATCCACGGACTCGGTCGGCTCGATGGCGTCGTTCAGGTTCGGGTCAGACACGGTGGCTGCTTCTTCCTGGATACATAGGGGTGGAACATGCGAAAAGGGGCGCCGGTAACCGCGGCGCCCTTCGCTCTTGGCTCAGCCGAAGACGTACTTGGCCGCGTGGTTGAGCCCATAGTCAATCACGGTCACCAGGCCGATCATGATGACGACGAAGACAATCACCACGGTGGTGTACGTCGTCAGCTGATTGCGGGTCGGCCAGACGACCTTGCGGAGTTCCGCGATGATCTGACGGTAGAAGAGAGCAAGGCGCTTGAGCGGGCCCTTCTTGCCACGCTTGCCACCCTTGCGGGCCTTCTTGGATTCCGTCACCTCGTCCTGGGCATCAGGCGTGTCGAGGGAGCCCACGGCGTCCGTCATTCGTCCTCACCTGATTCCGGGTCGTGGCCGTGCCGCGCCCGGTCGAGCCGCACGGCGGTGCATTGCTGTACGTACATGCGCACACATCCTGGCGAAGGTGTGTGTAGCAGGGCCGGAGGGACTCGAACCCCCAACCGCTGGTTTTGGAGACCAGTGCTCTACCAATTGAGCTACGACCCTTTGTGTGCCCCCCAACGTACCGCATACGACCGGGTGCTCGGCGTGCACCAGGTGCGACAGCGGCTGCTGAAGGCCAACGAGGTGAGAGTGTACGTGTTCCGGCGCCGGTCGTCGAACAGAAAGTGCCCAACCGGCTCCGGTCGATGGAAGATCGCCTGGCAGGAGACCGGATCCGGACGGATGTCCGGAGGTTCCACCGGCCTTGTTCACCCTGTGAAACCCGCGTGCCCCTGGCGTTTCCGGTCTGAAACGATGGACGGTATGAGCGCTGCAACCCCTCCCACCGAGCGCCGGGTCTCCGCCCGCATCGGCGCGATCTCCGAGTCCGCCACCCTCGCCGTGGACGCCAAGGCCAAGGCCCTCAAGGCCGCCGGGCGTCCCGTGATCGGCTTCGGCGCCGGCGAGCCGGACTTCCCGACCCCGGACTACATCGTCGAGGCCGCCGTCGAGGCCTGCCGGAACCCCAAGTACCACCGCTACACGCCGGCCGGCGGTCTGCCCGAGCTGAAGGCCGCGATCGCCGCGAAGACGCTGCGCGACTCCGGCTGGGAGCCGGACGTCTCGCAGATCCTGGTCACCAACGGCGGCAAGCAGGCCATCTACGAGGCGTTCGCCGCGATCCTCGACCCGGGCGACGAGGTCATCGTGCCGGCGCCGTACTGGACGACGTACCCGGAGTCGATCCGTCTGGCCGGCGGCGTCCCGGTCGAGGTCGTCGCGGACGAGACCACCGGTTACCGCGTGTCGGTCGAGCAGCTGGAGGCCGCCCGCACGGAGAAGACCAAGGTCGTCCTCTTCGTCTCCCCGTCCAACCCGACCGGCGCGGTCTACTCCGAGGCCGAGACCGAGGCGATCGGCCGCTGGGCCCTCGAGCACGGCCTGTGGGTGCTGACCGACGAGATCTACGAGCACCTGGTCTACGGCGACGCCGTCTCGGTGTCCTTGCCGGCGCTCCTGCCCGAGCTGCGCGACAAGTGCGTCGTCGTCAACGGCGTGGCGAAGACGTACGCCATGACCGGCTGGCGCGTGGGCTGGGTCATCGGCCCGAAGGACGTGGTCAAGGCCGCGACCAACCTCCAGTCGCACGCCACGTCGAACGTGTCGAACGTCTCCCAGGCCGCGGCCCTCGCCGCCGTCTCCGGCGGCCTGGAGGCGGTCGCGAAGATGCGCGAGGCCTTCGACCGGCGGCGGAAGACCATCGTGCGGATGCTCAACGAGATCGACGGCGTGCTCTGCCCGGAGCCGGAGGGCGCGTTCTACGCCTATCCGTCGGTGAAGGCGCTGATCGGCAAGGAGATCCGCGGCAAGCGCCCGCAGAACTCGGTGGAGCTGGCCGCGCTGATCCTGGAGGAGGCCGAGGTCGCGGTCGTCCCGGGCGAGGCCTTCGGCACGCCGGGCTACCTGCGCCTGTCCTACGCCCTCGGTGACGAGGACCTGGTGGAGGGCGTGAGCCGGATCCAGAAGCTGCTGGCGGAGGCGCGGGACTGAGGTCCGCTTCCGTTTGCGGGCGCGGGGGGGGCCCCCCCCCCCCGGGGGGGGGGGGGCCCCCCCCCGGGGGGGGGCGCGCCCCCCCCCGCGGCACCCCCCCCCCCGGGCCCGCGGGCCACCCGCCCCCCCCACCGGCAGCGC
>NZ_JBIAXS010000011.1:94877-180206 GCF_042896885.1 Streptomyces sp. NPDC001231 | reverse complement strand
CGGGGGGGTGGGCGTGTGCCGTAGCCTTATGGTGCTGGGGGTGGCGCGGGAGTGTGGTCCGCTTCCGTTTGGGGGCGCTCGCAGGCCACTCACGTGAGTGGCCTGCGAGCGCCCCTTCGTTTGTGCGAGCAAGACCACGAATGGGGAAACGACTACCGGGGCACGGGGAACGTGCGGCACGATCCAGGGATGGAGCGTGTACGTGATCTCTCTGAGCTGCCGAAAGCCCATCTGCACCTGCACTTCACCGGGTCGATGCGGCCCACCACCCTGCTGGAACTGGCCGACAAGCACGGCGTGCGGCTGCCCGACGCGCTGACGGGGGCCCTGCTCAGCGGGGAGCCGCCGCGGCTGCGGGCGACGGACGAGCGGGGCTGGTTCCGCTTCCAGCGGCTGTACGACGCGGCGCGCTCCTGTCTGCGGGAGCCGGAGGACATCCGGCGGCTGGTGCGGGAGGCCGCCGAGGAGGATGTCAGGGACGGTTCGGGGTGGCTGGAGATCCAGGTCGACCCGACCTCGTACGCACCGCGCCTGGGCGGGCTGATTCCGGCGCTGGAGATCATCCTGGACGCGGTGGAGACGGCGTCGCGCGAGACGGGTCTCGGGATGCGGGTCGTGGTCGCCGCGAACCGTATGAAGCACCCCCTGGACGCCCGCACGCTGGCCCGCCTCGCGGTGCGCTACCGGGATCGCGGCGTGGTCGGCTTCGGCCTGTCGAACGACGAACGCCGGGGCATGGCACGGGACTTCGACCGGGCCTTCGCGATCGCCCGGGACGGCGGCCTGTTCGCGGCCCCGCACGGCGGCGAGCTGACCGGCCCCGCCTCGGTCCGCGACTGCCTGGACGACCTCCGGGCCCACCGGGTGGGCCACGGGGTGCGCGCGGCCGAGGACCCGCGGCTGCTGAGCCGCCTGGCCGACCGGGGCGTGACCTGCGAGGTGTGCCCGGCCTCGAACGTGGCCCTCGGCGTGTACGACAAGCCCGAGGACGTCCCCCTGCGCCGGCTGTACGAGGCGGGCGTCCCGATGGCCCTGGGCGCCGACGACCCGCTGCTCTTCGGCTCCCGGCTGGCGGCGCAGTACGAGATCGCCCGCCGCCACCACTCCTTCACGGACGCCGAACTGGCGGAACTGGCCCGCCAGTCGATCCGCGCGTCGGCGGCTCCCGAGGGCGCGCGCGCCAAGCTGCTGTCGGGGGTCGACGACTGGCTGGCGAACTGACGGACGGCCGCGGAGGGATGCCGGTCAGGACCGGGCCATGGCACCGATCACCATGGGCAGCGTCTCCTTGTCGAAGATGGCGCCGGCCAGGGACCCGCTGACGGTCCTGCCGTCCACCTTCATGGTGGGCGTGCCGGTCACGCCCGACGTGTCGAAGGCCTTCTCGGAGGCGGTCACGAAGTCGCGGTGCTTCATGCCCTTCACCGCCGCGTCGAACTCCTCGCCGCGCAGGCCCGGGACCTCGGAGGCCATGTCCAGCAGGAAGGCGTCGGTGTAGCCGTCGACCTCCTCCTCGGGCTGGTGCGCGAAGAGCACCTCGTGGTACTCGGCGAACCTGCCCGCGTCCAGGGCGGCCCGCAGGGCGTTGGCGGCCTTCTTCGAACCCTCGCCGCCGAGCCTGTCATCGAGGAACGAGGCCAGCGTGTACTCGGCCCGGACCTCGCCGGACAGGATCAGCTCGCGCAGGCCCTCGCCGCCGCCCTGGGTCTCGAACTCCGCGCAGACCGGGCAGCGCAGGTCCTCGTACAGGTGGACGACGGTCGGTGCGCCGGGGGATCCCACGCGGACGGTGGTGCCGTCCGGTGCGAGCGTCTCGTCGATCTCCCCCACGCTTGTGTACGACGCCGCCGCGTCCGGCTCCCCGCCTCCGGTCGGTGCGGCGCCCTTGCCGCATCCCGTGGCGAGCACGCCCGCCAGGACGGCGGCGGCGACGGCCGCCACGGCACGTCGGCCGCGTCGTTCCCACATGGTCTTCCCCTCCCCTTGTGCCCTGTGAAGGACGAGGACAGACCCTATGTGATCGTCGTACGACGCCCCAGCCGGTTTCCGGGTGGCTACAGGCTCACGCCGACCGTCACCGGCTCGTTGACCAGGGTGATGCCGAAGGCCTCGCGGACCCCGGCCACCACTTCGCGGGCCAGCGCGAGCAGGTCCTCCGTGGTCGCGGCGCCGCGGTTGGTGAGGGCGAGGGTGTGCTTGGTGGAGATGCGGGCCGGTCCGGTGCCGTAGCCCTTGGTGAAGCCCGCCTTGTCGATCAGCCAGGCCGCGGAGGTCTTGGTGTGCCCTTGCCCCGCCGGATAGGCGGGGGGCTCGGCGCCGTCGCCGAGCCGCTTCCGCACGCGCGTGCGGAACACGGCGAAGTCGGCGTCCGTGAGGATGGGGTTGGTGAAGAAGGAGCCGGCGGACCAGGTGTCGTGGTCCTCGGGGTCCAGCACCATGCCCTTCCCGGCCCGCAGCTTCAGCACGGTCTCGCGGGCGGTGGCGAGCGGTACCCGGTCGCCCGCCTCCACGCCGAGGACGCGGGCGGTCTCGGCGTACTTGACCGGCGCCGACAGCCCGTCCGCGTCCTCCAGCCCGAAGCGGACGCGCAGGACGACGTACCGCTCGGGGTCAGCCTTGAAGCGGCTGTGCCGGTAGGAGAACGCGCACTCCTCGTTGGCCAGGGTCACCGTGCGGCCCGCCCGGCGGTCGTAGGCGACGACCTCGGTGATCGTCGAGGACACCTCCTGGCCGTACGCCCCGACGTTCTGGATCGGGGTGGCGCCCGCGGAGCCGGGGATGCCGGACAGGCACTCGATGCCGGCGAGCCCGGCCTCCACGGTGCGCGCGACCGCGTCCGTCCACACCTCTCCGGCGGCCAGCTCCAGCGTCGTACCGACGAGTTCGAAGCCGCGGGTGGCGATGCGCAGCGCGGTGCCGTCGAAGCCCTTGTCGCCGATGACCAGGTTGGAGCCGCCGCCGATGACCAGCAGCGGCGTGCCGTGGGCGTCGGCGTCGCGGACGGCGTCGATCACCTCGGCGTCGGTGGTCGCGGTGATCAGCCGGGTCGCGGGGCCGCCCAGCCGGAAGGTGGTCAGCGGGGCGAGGGGCGCGTCGTGGAGTTCCTGCACGCGCCCAAGACTACGAGACCCCGCTGACGGTCCCGCACCTCGGCGAGTGCGGGACCGCGGTGGCCGTCAGGCCAGGCGCACGACGGCCCGGGACATCCCGAGGACCTTCTGCCCGTTGCACATGGCGGTCAGGTCGACCCGCACGGTGTTGTCGTCGAGCTTGGCCGCGACCTTGCCGGAGACCTCGATCACGGCCCCCTCGTCGTCGTTCGGGACGACGACGGGCTTGGTGAAGCGGACGCCGTACTCGACGACGGCACCGGGGTCGCCCGTCCAGTCGGTGACCACGCGGATCGCCTCGGCCATGGTGAACATGCCGTGCGCGATCACGTCCGGGAGCCCGACCTCCTTGGCGAACTTCTCGTTCCAGTGGATGGGGTTGAAGTCCCCGGAGGCGCCCGCGTACTGGACGAGGGTGGCCCGGGTCACGGGGAAGGTCTGCGCCGTCAGCTCGGTGCCGACCTCGACGTCGTCGTAGGCGATCTTCGCCGTCATCGGTTTCCTCACGCCTCCTCGGCCGCGCGGGCCACGAGCTTGGTCCAGGCGGTCACGACGTGCTCGCCCGTCTCGTCGTGCACCTCACCGCGGATGTCCAGGACGTCGTTGCCGGCCAGGGACTTGATCGACTCGATGGTGGAGGTGACGGTGAGCCGGTCGCCGGCGCGCACGGGCCGGGTGTAGGCGAACTTCTGGTCGCCGTGCACCACGCGGCTGTAGTCCAGGCCGAGCTGCGGGTCCTGGACGACCTGTCCGGCGGCCTTGAAGGTGATCGCGAAGACGAAGGTCGGCGGGGCGATCACATCGGGGTGGCCGAGCTCCTTGGCGGCATCCGGGTCCGTGTACGCCGGGTTGGCGTCGCCCACCGCCTCCGCGAACTCACGGATCTTCTCCCGGCCCACCTCGTAGGGGTCGGTGGGCGGGTAGGACCGCCCCACGAAGGACTGGTCGAGCGCCATGGCTCGGCACCTCCTGGTGTCGCTGGGGTTTTACGTAGCCCGGCGTGCGGCCCGGCTTTCACCGGGCACCCGCTGAGCTTTCGCTGGGCTTTCGCACATGAAACAACATGAGGCCGCCCCCATGGTGCGGGGGCGGCCTCATGTCTGAGTTTGATCAGCGCGTCTCGCGGTGCGCGGTGTGCGCGTTGCAACGCGGGCAGTGCTTCTTCATCTCGAGCCGGTCGGGGTTGTTCCGCCGGTTCTTCTTGGTGATGTAGTTCCGCTCCTTGCACTCCACGCAGGCCAGCGTGATCTTCGGGCGGACGTCGGTGGCAGCCACGTGAGTGCTCCTTGACGAACGGGTAGGCTATTTCAACGCAAGAAAGAGTAGCCGATCGAAGGACCGACCCCGCAATCGGCTACTGTGAGTAGCGGTGACCGGACTTGAACCGGTGACACAGCGATTATGAGCCGCTTGCTCTACCGACTGAGCTACACCGCTGCGATGCGATCGGGCCCCGCCTTGCGGCGGGTACCTCTCACACCAGAGCCCCAAAACGGAATCGAACCGTTGACCTTCTCCTTACCATGGAGACGCTCTGCCGACTGAGCTATTGGGGCGAGCGAGGAAGACATTACACGCTCTGCGGCCGTTCACCCAAATCCGTTTCCCGGCACCGCCCCAGGTCCCGCGGCCACACCGGTACGACTATTGCGCTCCTCCCTCGCCTAGCCCGGCGGCCGCCCTAGGCTCGACTCACTCTGCGTGATCTTGCGTGGCCCTCGCGGCCTCGCGATCCGCGCCGAACGTGTCCCGAAACCCCCTGTCGCCCTGCGTACCTGGAGTGCGATGCCCCCCGGACAGCCGCCACCCCCCTCGTCCTCCTCGCCGGGCCCGTCCGGACGGACGGACCCGGAAGGGCTGCTGCTGTGCGGGGCCCGGCTGACCGACGGGCGGACCGTGGACGTACGGCTGGCCGGTGAGCGCATCGAGGCGGTCGGCACCGCCGGCAGCCTCGGCGCGGGCGGCCCGCGGGGCGGCGCGCCGCGCGTCGACCTCAGCGGCTACCTGCTCCTGCCGGCCCCGGCCGAGCCCCACGCCCACGCCGACACGGCCCTGACCGCCGACAGCGGCGGACCGGTGTCGTACGAACCGGAGGACGTCCAGCGCCGCACCACCGAGGCCGCGCTGCTGCAACTCGGTCACGGCGCGACGACCGTACGCGCACACGTACGCGTGGGCGACGTCCAGGGGCTCGGCGGCCTGACGGCGGTCCTGCGGGCCCGGCGGTCGCTGCGCGGGCTCACCGAACTGACGACGGTGGCGGTGCCGCGCGTGCTGACCGGGGCGGCCGGCGCGGACGGCCTGGCGATACTGCGGGACTCGCTCAAGATGGGCGCCTGCGTCGTGGGCGGCTGCCCGGACGTGGACCCCGACCCGACGGGCTACGTCGAGGCCGTCCTCGAAGTCGCCTCCGAGCACGGCTGCCCCGTCGACCTGCACACCGACGGCGCCGACCCGGCCCGCCTGGCGCGCATCGCGGCGATGGCGGGCGGACTGCGCCCGGGAGTGACGCTGGGCCCGTGCGGCGGCCTGGCCCGGCTGCCCGCCGGGGCGGCCGAGCGGGCCGCGGACCAGCTGGCCGCGGCCGGGGTGAGGGTGGTGTGCCTGCCGCAGGGCTGCTGCGGCGGCGCCGAGGGACACGGGACGGCGCCGGTACGGCTGCTGCGGGCGGCCGGGGTCCGGGTGGCCGCGGGCAGCGGCGCCCTGCGGGACGTGTCGAACCCGGTGGGGCGCGGCGACCCGCTGGAGGCCGCCTACCTGCTGGCCTCACGGCACGGGCTGCGCCCCGAGGAGGCCTACGACGCGGTGAGCGCGTCCGCCCGCGCGGTGCTCGGTCTGCCCGAGGTGCGGGTGGAGGCGGGTTTCCCCGCCGAGCTGCTCGCGGTGCGCGGCGACCGGCTCGCGGGGGCGCTGTCGCTCGCGTACAGCCGGATCGTGGTGCACCGGGGACGCGTGGTGGCACGCACCAGCGCGGTACGGGAGTTCTGCGACTCCGCCGCCACGGTGGAGCTGGGGCTGCCGCGGCAGGGGCGGGGGGAGTTGTCCTGACGGTCCGTGCGGCAGGGCGGCGGCAGCGCCGCCAGGGGCGTGCGTGACGCGGTGCAGCGCGCCCCGGGGCATGGCCGAAGTCGTGCGGCGGATACGGCCGTCCGGGCGTACGGTCGGAAGCATGCGCATTGTCATCGCTGGTGGTCATGGTCAGATCGCGCTGCGGCTGGAGCGGCTGCTCGCCACGCGCGGGGACGAGGTGGCGGGCATCGTCCGCCGTGCCGAGCAGAGCGAGGACCTGCGGGCGGCCGGCGCCGAACCGGTCGTGCTCGACCTGGAGTCGGCGTCGGTCGAGGAGGTCGCGCAGCTGCTGCGGGGCGCCGACGCGGCGGTGTTCGCGGCGGGCGCGGGCCCGGGCAGCGGAGCGGCGCGCAAGGACACGGTGGACAAGGGCGCGGCGGTGCTGTTCGCGGACGCGGCGGTACGCGCGGGCGTGCGCCGCCATCTGGTCGTGTCCTCGATGGGCGCGGACGCGGCGCACAAGGGCGACGAGGTCTTCGACGTCTATCTGCGCGCCAAGGGCGAGGCGGACGACCACGTCCGCCGTCAGGAGGCCCTGGACTGGACGATCCTGCGCCCCGGCTCGCTGACCAACGACGCCGGCACCGGTCAGGTGCGCCTGGAGGCCCACACCGGACGCGGCATGATCCCGCGCGACGACGTGGCCGCCGTACTGGCCGAACTGGTGGAGACCCCGGCCACGGCCGGCCTCACCCTGGAACTCGTCAGCGGCTCGGCACCGGTGTCGGTGGCGGTGAAGTCGGTGGCGGGCAACTGAGTACGTCCAGGCGTCCTCCGGCACCGGCAACCGCTCAGAACAAGGGCATCTGCCCGGGACACTCCGGAACGGCATAGCCGTCCAACGACGGCTGCGCGGCGCCGAGTTGCGCCATCCGACGCGATCCGGCGCAGGAGGTCAGCCCGCCGCTCGCCCGCGTCCCGGGCGGATCGTGCCGCGCGAACCGCCCGGCGACCACGGCGATCTCCCGACGGCACACGGGACAGAGTCTGCGACGCGAGGACATGGCCCCAGTGTGCACGGCACCACCGACACCGCCAGGATTCGAACCCCGGGATCAGGTCACGCCGCATGCGGAGCGTGGCCGGGTGGACCATGCGCGAGCGGGTCCTGGGTGGTACCCGCGGTGAGACGGAACAGCCCTCGCCGCGGTCGCCTCGGACGCGATCGTGCCTGACGCGAGGGAGGTCGGGATTGGTGTGAAACTGAGCGCGGAAGGTGGTGATCCCCGTGTCGGACCCACCGCACGCGTCCGCCGGTCCCGACGCCGCCGTCGACGAGAGTCGACTGGAAGAGCTGATCATCGAGGCGCAGACGGCCCTGCCGTACGAGCTGTCCGCCCTGGCGAACCGGTGCGCCTCGGCCCTCGGCCTGGACACCGCGCTGATCTACCTCGTCGACCTGCAACAGCGGCTGCTCATCCCACTCGACGAGACCTTGGAGCCGCTGCTGGTGGCCGACTCGTTGGCCAGCTGGGCGTACCGCACCGTCTCCCCACAGGTGGCCGACGCCGACGACGGCGTGATCATATGGATGCCTCTGGTCGACGGTGCGGAGCGGTTGGGCGTGCTGGCGGTGCGGACCGCCGCACTCGACGGGGTGCGTATGCGCCGCAGCCGGATGCTGGCCCATCTGCTCGCCATGCTGATCACCTCCAAGCGCGCCTACAGCGACTGGCTCGTCGCCCGCACCCGCACCGCGACCATGCGGTTGCCCACCGAGATGCTGCGGGCCTTCCTGCCACCCCGCACCATCGGCAGCAGCAGGTGCGTCTCCACTGCGGTCCTGGAACCGGCGTACGACGTCGCCGGCGACGCCTTCGACCACTCGGTGGTCAAGGACGTGCTGCACACCCTGATCCTCGACTCCATGGGGCACGATCTGACCTCGGGCCTGACTGCGTCGGTCGCCATGGCCGCGGCGCGGAACGCCCGCCGCAGCGGTGGCGATCTGGCCGACGTTGTCGGCTCCGTCGACCAGGCACTCGCCCGGTGGCTGCCCGACCAGTTCTGCACCGGTGTGCTGTGCCGGCTCGACGCGCAGACAGGGATGCTGCGCTGGGTCAATTGCGGTCACCCGCCGCCGCTGCTGATCCGTGCCGAGCGGGTGGTCGACGGGGCGCTGGACAGCCCCCCGCAGCCGCCGCTCGGCCTGGCCGGCGAACTCGCCCCGACAGCTCGGCAGGTCCACCAGACGACACTGGAACCGGGCGACCACGTCCTGCTCTACACCGACGGCCTTGTGGAGGCACGCGACACGGATGGAGTGGAATTCGGCCTGGACCGGTTCACCGACTTCATCATCCACTCCTCCGCCGCCGGCCAGCGCCCGGCCGAGGTACTACGGCTGCTCATCCACGCCATCCTCGATCACCAGCGCAACCAACTGCGGGACGACGCGACCATCCTGCTGTTCGAATGGCGCCCGTAGCACCGGTAACGGATCTTCGTCCCGAACTTGGCTGAGCGCTCGACCTTGGCCGGCTGTTCCTCTCCCCTGCGACGCTGGTCCGCAGAAGGCCGGCCACCCTGACGGTCCATCCCCAAGGCCGCGCCTGCGTGCTTGCCGCTGTCACCGCCTCCTGCGGTCGCGGGGCGATCCGTGGCGGAGGAGTGTGGAAGGCGTGGGCTCCATGCAGGGACGTATGGGTCTCGGGCAGCCGTGGCAGCCGAGCCACCTGCTGCTGCTGATCCCTGTTGCGCTCATCGTTGTGATCACTGCCGCGGACATCGCGAGTGGGCCGAACGTCATTCTCAGCCCCCTGCTGGTGGTCGCGCCCACGCTCACCGCGTGGTTCGCGGGTCCCTGGACGACGGCCGGCATCGGGGCCCTGGCCATGGCGGGCGAGGCGGTCAGCAGCTGGCGCACCGGAACGCTGTCTTCACGGAACGTGATGGTGGAGGTGATCGCCATCGCGGTGATCACCTCGTTGATCGTGTTCCTGTGTGCGGTGCGCGACCGGCACGCACGCCAGATGGCCCGGGTCCGATCGGTCGCCGAGGCCGCCCAGCAGGTGCTGATGTGGCCGCTGCCGAGCCGGCTCGGCCCGCTGCGGCTCGCCTGTGTCTATCTGGCTTCCGAGGAGGAGGCCGAGATCGGCGGCGACCTCTATGCCGCCACCCGCACCGGCAGCGCGGCCCGCGTGCTGATCGGCGACGTGCGGGGCAAGGGCCTGCCCGCCCTGGGCGAGGCCGCCCTCCTGCTCGGCGCCTTCCGCGAGGCCGCCCACCAGCAGGCCTCCCTGCCCGACCTGGCCGCTTCCCTGGAACGGAGCATGACCCGCTACCTCGCCGACTTCGAACCGGAGGGCGAGGCGGGAGAACGCTTCGTGACCGCTCTTCTGGTCGAGATCGCCGACGCCGAGCCCCTGGTCCGCATGACCAGCTGCGGTCACCCGGCACCCCTGCTGCTCGGCCCGGACAACACCGTCCACGTGCCCCGCCTCCACCCCGGGCCCCCACTTGGCGTCGGCGTCACGGATCCCGACAACCACGTCGTCGATGTCCTGCCCTTCGGCCCTGAGGACACGCTGGTCCTGTACACCGACGGTGTCATCGAAGCCCGTGACCAGAACGGCGTCTTCTACCCGTTCGCGGAACGCGCAGCCCAGTGGACCGACCACCCTCCCGAGGCGCTGCTCCACCACATCGAACGCGACCTGCTCGCCCACACCGGCGGACGCCTCGGCGACGACGTCGCCCTCCTCGCCATCCGCCGGGCCCACATCCCGCACCCGGACCACCAGCTTCAGCGCGTCCAGCGCTACACGCCGGCGCCGGCGTCGGCGGCCGGCAGCTGCGGGACATAGCCGCCGAGGGCCTGGGCGAGATCTCCTGGTACCCGGCGACCAGCCCCGACCTCGGGTTGGGGCCGTACTCGTCAGCCTCCGACTTGCCCTCGATGGCGTGGAAGACGATCAGGACGATCCCGCCGAACGGGATGAAGGCGAGCGGGAATTCCATGTGGCCGGCCCTTCACGCGGAGCGGGGTACTGCTTGCGTGGGAGGGCCGGCGCTGGAGGCCCCGTTGGGCAAACCGAAGCCGCAGGCGCATGCGAAAGGGCCCGGAGACCGGGCCCTTCCATGTGGTAGCGGGGACAGGATTTGAACCTGCGACCTCTGGGTTATGAGCCCAGCGAGCTACCGAGCTGCTCCACCCCGCGTCGGCACCGACAACAGTACACGCCAGGGAAGGCAGGGTGCGTTCGGATCGGCCGCGACGGCCCTGGGGGTACGAACGGCTGGAGAACACACCGGTCCAGCAGTTCATGGAAGACGCCATGAGCGAAACCATGGCGGGCAGCCGTGCCACGTCCTTCACCTACGTGTACGGAACCCGGGAAGGCTGAGCCGGCGGCGCGACGAGGTGCCTACTTCTTCACGCGGACCAGGTCACCCGGGGCGTTGACCGCCGGGGTGGTGGTGGTGCCCGCGAAGCTGAAGCGGTAGTAGCCGTCGACGGTGGCCTTCACGGTGGTCTTGAGGCTGCCCGTGGAGTTCGTCCTGACGGTCTTCAGCGTCTTGTAGGTGGTGGTGCCCTTCTTACGGAACTGCAGCTTCACCGCCTGACCGCTGTAGCCCGAGTACTCGCGGCTCTCCCAGTTGGCCCGGGTCAGCTTCCCGGTGACGGTGACGGTCCTGCCCTTCTTCACCGGCTTGGGCTTGGCGCCGGTGGTCAGCTTGGAGTTGCGCTGCACCAGCGTGGTGCCGAGGCCGCCCCGGTCGATGAAACCGACCTTGCTCCAGTCGATGTCGTCGGACTGTGGGTCCTGCCCGTTGAACGCGGTCGCCTGGGCGCCCGCCCGCCAGGTGCCGGCGTTGGAGTTGAACAGCCACGGCGGGTAGATGTCGATCTCGCCCTTGCAGATGGCCGTACTCGGCGAGGTGACGGAGCAGGTGGCCGGGCGGTCGCTGTAGAGCAAGTGCTGCAGATTGTTGAAGGGGCCCTTGTAGAGGTACGGGTAGGTGAAGAAGTCCTTGGCGCGCACGTCCACGTCGGCGCCGAACTTCATGGTGTAGGTGATCGTGGTGGACACGTTGTGGGTGGTGCCGACCTTGATCGCCTTGGCGACTTTGAGGTTGAAGAAGATGACGTCCAGGTCGTATGGCCACCCCTCGTCGGCGGCGACGCGGGCGCTGATCCCGGCCTTGGAGGACGTGGCCGTGTGGGCGGCCTGGAAGGCCTTCGCGGCGTCCGCGCGGTGGGTGGAGGGACCGGCGGCGTGCGCGGCGGGCACGGCGAGGGCGGAGAGGGCCAGGGCACCGGAGACGGCGGCCACGGTGGCTCGTATACGCATGCGTTCCCCAGGCGAAAGGGGCCGGCGCCGATCGTTCCTCGCGGTTCGTCTTCGGCGCGGGGCCCAATGATCGTGGAGCCTGTCTGACTCACGTGCTCAGATCCCTCATTGGTGGGGGTGGTTGTACGGGAATTTGAAGTTTCCGCCAGCGGCCTGTCAGTCGCCGTGGCGGCGACCACCCTGGACTTCCTGTCGACCAACTCCAAAACGGTCCACGTGAGGGCGAGCACCACCGCACACCCCGCCGCCATCCTGGCCGCCTCAGCCCACAACACCGGCCGGTCCCCGCTCGCCACGACGCCTCCCACCCTGCGCGAGTGGAACGAGCCCGAGTCGTCGCGCCTCCCCCGGGGGACGCATGGGGACACGTTCTGATCAGAGGTGGGATTCGGGCGGCACAGGGTGAGACACGCCGTCCGGATCCGACGCTGAGTCGAACAGAGGAAGGGAACGAAGAAACCCGCTCCGACCTGCCGTATAGGCTGATCAGAGGGGGTCTTTCCCAGAGTGGCGGCGCCAGGATTCGAACCTGGGAAGGCTGAGCCGGCAGATTTACAGACCGCGCGATCACTCCGCGCTGAGCTGACCGTTCCCGCAGTGCGCCGCTCCGTGCCCCACACGTGCCCCACGATGCGCCCGGAAGCGTCGCCCTCGCGTTCGGGCGGAACCTTGTTGCTGGCGTGGACTCCCTCGACTTGCCACCCGATCCCGGCCTCGGACTGAGGCCGGGATCGGGTGGCGTCCAGGGCGTGTCCGACGGCTCGGCACAGTCCCTGCGACTCTCCCGGCTACGCTCGCGCGGGAGCGCCCCGCGGCGCGTGGCTGCGGGGCGCCTTGTGGGGTTTAGTCGACCGGCTGCCCGTCGTACTTACCGCCCTTGCAGGGGTTGCCCGGCAAGTCGATCCGGGGCGTTCCGCCGCCCTCCTCGCACTGAGAAGGGGTGACGTAGGATGGGGCACCCTGTGCGGTGGCGGCGGTGGCGGTGGCGGCGCCTGTGAGGCCGAGTCCGGCGAGGGCTGCCGTGGCGATGACGGCGGCGAGGATTCGTCGAATGCGCATTCGGTTCCCCTTTCACGGATTGCCTCGGTTGGGGCACTAGCCAGCTTGAGCTTCGCCCATGTGGGTGGCACATCTTGTTGCGCCATTCAGGTGACATGGCTGTCGGGAGCGGGGCCGCTGACCCGGCCCGCCCAAGGCCTTCGCGGCCGACTGGGAAGGCGGGACGGACGGCGGAGCGATGGCAGCTCTGGGGGGTAGGGACGGTCTGCATGACGCGACCCGTCAGACACGCTCCAGTTGTGCTGTCCCGGCAAGAGGCAGGCACACAGTGCATGAGGTCAGAACACGTCGTGGCTGGGGCTGTCGGCTCTGCGACTTCAGCTCTGCAAGTGCGGCCAGCCGTCCGGGTTGGAGTACGACTCGATCATTGAAACTCCCGGTCAAAGGCGCTCAGCCGGACCGTTCGTTCCCCCACCGCAACCACAGCGTCTCGTGCCAGTAGTCGGCGTCGGAAGCGGGACGAGCCACTGAGGGCACCGGTCCAGGGCCCGTCTCGATCAGGTGCACCAGCGTCCATGCGACGCCGTAACAGTCGTCGGGCCCAAAACACGTGGCCAGCGCCTGTGCCTCCTCCGCCGTAACCGGTCGGGAGATTGCCCGAAGCTGCTCGTAGCGCCTGTCGACCTCGTCTTCACTCCCGTCCCAGTCGGGCAGTGGACCGTCGGCGACGAACGCCTGCACTTCGGGTCTCATACTCGAATGATCGGCAGCTGTAGCTGTCGCGGCAAGGCGTCTTGGCAGACCGGGCTGACAGCACACGCTGGGCCGTGCCACACGCGTGCCAGAACGAGCGGGGACCAGCGGGGAACGGCGGGGAGAGGAAGTGATCGCAAAAGAGATCCGCCCCTGACCAAACTCGCTGGTCAGGGGCGGATACTCCCAAGTGTGGCGGCGCCAGGATTCGAACCTGGGAAGGCTGAGCCGGCAGATTTACAGCGGGCCGGGCTCAGGGTCGCTGACCTGCAGGTTCACCATCGGCCGTATGGGTTGGGGAACACCTGGGGGATGTAGGCACGCTCCGATGCAGCCAGCCTTACGCCGCGCCCGTCGCGCCGCCGGCCCTGGGAAGCCTGGGTCGGCGGCGCGCCGAAGGGCTTACTTCTTCACGCGGACCAGGTCACCCGGGGCGTTGACCGCCGGGGTGGTGGTGGTGCCCGCGAAGCTGAAGCGGTAGTAGCCGTCGACGGTGGCCTTCGTGGTGGTCTTGAGGCTGCCCGTGGAGTTCGTCCTGACGGTCTTCAGCGTCTTGTAGGTGGTGGTGCCCTTCTTGCGGAACTGCAGCTTCACCGCCTGACCGCTGTAGCCCGAGTACTCGCGGCTCTCCCAGTTGGCCCGGGACAGCTTCCCGGTGACGGTGACGGTCCTGCCCTTCTTCACCGGCTTCGGCTTGGCGCCGGTGGTCAGCTTGGAGTTGCGCTGCACCAGCGTGGTGCCAAGGCCGCCCTGGTCGGCAAGCCCGACCTTGCTCCAGTCGATGTCTTCGGACGTGATGTCCTGGCCGTTCAACGCGGCGGCCTCAGCACCCACGCGCCAGGTGCCGGCGTCGGCGTTGCGCAGCCACCACTGCGGGTAGATGTCGATCGTGCCCTTGCAGTTGGCCGTGTTCGCCGAGGTGACGGAGCAGGTGGCCGGGCGGTCGCCGAAGAGCATGTTCTGCGGCGAGTTGAAGGAGCCCTTGTAGAGGTACGGCTGGGTGAAGAAGTCCTTGGCGGTCACGTCCACGTCGGCGCCGAACTTCATGGTGTAAGTGATCGTGGTGGACACGCGGTTGGTGGTGCCGACCTTGATCGCCTTGGCGACCTTGAGGTTGGAGAAGGTGACGTCCAGGTCGTACGGCATGTCGTCGGCGGCGGCGGTGCGGGCGCTGATCCCGGCGGTGGCGGCGCGGGCGGCCTGGAAGACCTTCGCGGCGTCCGCGCGGTGGGTGGAGGGGCCGGCGGCGTGCGCGGCGGGCATGGCGAGGGCGGAGAGGGCCAAGGCGCCGGAGACGGCGGCCACGGTGACTCGTATACGCATGCGTTCCCCCGGTGGAGAAAGGGGCCAGGTGCCGGTCGTTCCTCGCGGTTCGTCTTCGGCGCGGGGCCCAATGATCGTGGAGTCTGTTTGACTCACGTGCTCAGATCCCTCACCGGTGGGGGTGGTTGTACGGGAATTCGAAGTTTCTGCCAGCAGCCTGGCAGCCGCCGTGGCGGCGGCCATCCTGGACTGCCTGTCGAGCAACTCCGAAGCGGTCCACGTGATGGCGAGCACGGAATGGTGAAGTGGTGCCCTTCCACGGCGAGCCCCAAGACGTCGCTCAGACAGGCGCGCTTCCGCTTGGCGGTGCGCGGCGCGGCCGTCTTCCCGTCCAACTTCAGGGCCAAGGCGTCCAGGGCCAGGCGCACCGTCGCAGGGTCCTCCAGTGCCGAGACGGGCATGGAATGCTTGGCCATCCAGCGGAGAGCTTGGGCAATGTCGTCCGGCGGTGTCTGGTTCCACCGGTTGCGGTTGTACGCCCACCCGTACAGCGCACGCCGCAGTAGTGCCGCGTCTGGCATCCCCGCCTTCGTCTTCACGAGAGCGGGCGTGATCGTGGCCAACGCATCGGCGTAGTTCTTCCGAGACCTTCCGGCCGACCGTCGACCGTGCGGAGGAGCACCGCTTACGATCATGGCCCGCCCGCACGCCCCACAGGAGCGTCATGCCCCACAGCCGTACGAGACGCGGCCCGGCAGCCGGCGCACTCACCTACGGCCCGGCCGGGGCGACCCGACCCGCCGACGAGCCATGGCCGTCGGGGGACACAGGTCTGCGCCCCTATGCCCGTACCGTCGTCATCGGCCGCGGGGAGGCGGACTGGCAAGCCGCGGCGGACGCGGTGCTGCGATGGGGCGTCAAGCGGCGCAGCGGCTTCACGGTCATCGGCCGCGACGGTGCAGGGGAGCGGGTCGTCGAGGGGGCGGAGTACCAGGTCACTGCGGCATTCGGTCCATGCGTGGTGCGGGAGCCGGTCCGGGTCGTCGCCGTCGTCGACACCCCGGACCGTTGCGGCTTCGCCTACGGCACCCTGCCCGGTCATCCCGTCAGCGGTGAGGAGGCCTTCCTCGTCCACCGGTCCCCGGACGGCACGGTCGCGCTGACGATCCGCTCCCTGACCGGTGCCGCCCCACACGGGTGGTGGCGCCCGGTGTTCCCGGTGCTGCTGGTCGCGCAGCGGGTCTTCCGACGACGTTATCTGCGCGCCCTGCTGCCCGGTCGGGGAGCGGACGTGGAGTGACCCGCCGTTCCGCACGCTGCCCGGGACGGTGGGCCGGGGCCGGCCCGGTCAGCGGGTGGGCCAGCCTGGTCATCCTGAGCGGCCGCTCCCAGACTCTTCTTCCTCCTCCATGAACCGGATGCCGTCATGAGTCAGCGAGACGGTGGCGGGGGTTTTGTGCGATGTCCAGTCGACAGTGATCAGACCTTCGCCGACGAGGTAGGCGCAGGCCGCGGCGAGGTCTTCGTCGGACGCGCGGAGTGCGTCGCGGAGCGTCGCTCCACTGACCTCGGGGCGATTGCGTTCGATGGCCCCGTACAGAGATCGGAGAACCGCTTTGCGGTAGGTCTTGCGTTCACGGAGTGTCGTCACGGCTGTCGCTCCAGCGCTTTTGGCCGATGGTGCGGGCGATGAGGGGGTGGCTGTGCGGCTCTCACCGTCTGGTCACAGCTCGTCTCCGGGGTTGTGCTCGAAGGATGATTCGCTGGACGCCAGCCAGGATGCTGCGGGATGCGCGGCACGAGAGGTGTCGATGGTCAGGTGAAGGCGGGTCGCCCCTCCGCGGCCAGCTGGGTAGCTGCGCTGCTCGGTCGAGGCGAAGCAACAGCGCAGTACTTGTGCAACGCGGCGGGCGACCTCCGGCGTTGCCGCGATGATGCGGACCTCCGCGTGGTCTGCGGAGGGCAACGGTTCATGATCCATGGCGCACTTCCTGCGACCGCTTGAGGACGAACGAGCGGAGGCCGAAGTTCTGGGGCCCAGGAGTCTGCCGCACCTGTACTTACGCCCCTTAGTGAAGCGTATGCCCGCGCTTGTCGTCGCTGCTTCCTGGACCTAGTATCCGCCGTCCCGGCGGGGCTCCGCCGGTCATTCGAGCCGACGCGAATGCTTCGACGGCGGTGGGGCCGCTCTGGGCCGCAGCAGGCTTTTTACATGGTCCCAGGTTCTCCGTCCGGCCCCTCGGCGGCTTCACCGCTGAGCTCGGTCTCGGCCAGGGCCAACATCTGCCGTCAGGACCACCTCGATCGCGTGGCCGGGCGTCATGACGGATGTCCTTAGGCTGCGGCCAGCCAGGGGCATGCGTGGGGCGCCTTGGCGGTGAGCCGCGAAAGGCGCAGGTCAAACCGACTTAGCCCGCGCGGTCTGTAAATCCCCCGTGGGCGACAGACCCTCTGCGAGGCGCCACAGCGGGTCCCCCATGTGCCCTCCGCAGCGCCAGGGCGAAGGAAACCCGCAGGCCGTAGCCGACATACGGAGCCCGCTGGAAGTGGGCTGGCTGTGCTTCGGGCCGTCCGAGGGTGGCCAGGGGAGACGTCCGCTGATCGTGTCGGGACCGGTTGGCGCGCGGAGGGTCGGGGGTGGCTCACGGCGCGACGCCGTTGGCACGACAGCGCGGAGGGGGAGGGTGGAAGGCGTCGTGGCGCGGGTGCGTGGTGGTGCAGTGAACCCCCTTACCGCGGTGAAGTGGACTGCCCCGAAAGCTGTGGAAGAGGTCGACCCCGAAAGCGTCGTCAATCCACGGCAAGTACGGGCACTGTTGGCAGGGGTACGCGAGCAGGGGCCGCGCGGGCAGCACCTCGAAGCGTTCTTCGGGTGCCTGTACTACGCGGCCATGCGGCCGGCGGAAGCCGCCGCGCTCCGCTCCACTCAGTGCCACCTGCCTGACAAGGGGTGGGGGATCCTGACCTTGCGTCAGGGAATTGTCCGCGCCGGGCGGAACTGGACGGATGACGGGACGGCCCACGAAACCCGCCACCTCAAGGCTCGCGCCGTGAAGGACTCGCGCCCGGTGCCGATTCCGCCCCACTTCGTGCGAGTGCTCCGGCAGCATCTCGCAACGCACGGCACGGCACCTGATGGTCGGTTCTTCCGAACCAACCGCGGCGGTCTCTTACAGGAGACCGGATACGGGGAGGTGTGGGCCAAGGACCGGGAGAGTGTGCTGACCGAGGCTGAGGTCGTTTCCCTGCCGGCCCGGCGCCCCTATGATCTCCGTCACGCTGGGGTGTCCTTCCGGCTCAGCTCAGGAGTGGACGCGATGGAGTGCGCCCGCCGAGCCGGTCACAGCATCGCAGTACTGCACAGGGTGTACGCCAAGGCCCTGGACCAGACTCGCGAACGGGCCAACAGCCGGATTGAAGCGGCGCTGCGCGAGTGGAACGAGCCCGAGTGATCGTGTATCCCCCGGGGGACACCTGGGGGATACGCCCTGATCAGGGGTGGGATTCGGGCGACACAGGGTGAGACACGCCGTCCGGATCCGCCGCTGGATCGAACAGCAGCCACGAATGAAGAAACCCCCTCCGACCTGCCGTATAGGCTGATCAGAGGGGGTCTTTCCCAGAGTGGCGGCGCCAGGATTCGAACCTGGGAAGGCTGAGCCGGCAGATTTACAGACCGCGCGAGCAGCACGGCGCGACCAGCACTTGCGCTCAATGGGCGAGATCGTGCCCCATGCCTGCCCCACAAGGGCAGGCATGCCTCAGCTCCGCGTGCCCCCTGCACGCGCAGACCAGCGCAGCCTGGATCGCGCGGCGGGCAGTAAGCGTCTTGCACCCTGTGGAGCCAGGCTGCGGAGGCCGCCTGGGTTCGAGTAAGCGCCGCCGCACGAGCACTCCCGCCGCTCTGCCGTCGCTCCGCTCCTCCGGGCACACTGATGCCACCTTGTCGGCACCTGCAGAGCTAGGGATGATGCCGAGGTGGAAGGGGTGGGAGCAGTGGGTAACGGACGATTGCGGCGCGCCCTCGTATGGTCCGCGCTCACGGCCGCGCTGATAGCAGCGATCATTGCTTCACCGCACCTCCTGCGGCTCGCAGCCCCAGACGGCACGGACTGGGCAAAGCTCAGCGCGATAAGCCAGACCTACACGTCCGTATCTGTCCTGCTGGCAGCTGCGGCCCTCCTAGGAGCCGTTGCATCACTGGCCTACCAGGCGCGCCAGACCCGTATAGCTCACGAGGAATCCACTCGCAGTCACCACCGAGAGTTGCTGTTCCGTGCCCTGGATGAGCCTGACCTTCGGGTGTGCTGGGGGCCGCAGCCGCACGCCGTCACGTCGCAGCGATGGAGGCAGTTCACCTACTGCAACCTGATCGTCACCCACTGGCACACAGAATGCGTACTAGGACGATCAACGGAGGAAACCGTCAGGACCCTCACGAAACGCTTCTTCGAAGGCGAGATCGGGCGTGAGTACTGGAGCATCTGGGGCACAAACTGGAGGGAAGCCACGCCGCCGAGGCTACTGGGCCTCCGCTCCCAGTGACAGCGTTCTTCCTCCCCGACGAACCCGGCTCCACCGGGTGACCGGCGGCCGCTGGTTCCCGGAGGGCTACGTCGCCAGCGTGGGCCAGCCATAACAGTCTGTGGGCGGCACATCTTGTTGCGCCATTCAGGTGACATGGCTGTCGGGAGCGGGGCCGCTGACCTGGCCCGCCCAAGGCCTTCGCGGCCGACTGGGAAGGCGGGGCGGACGGCGGAGCGATGGCAGCTCTGGGGGTGGGGACGGTCTGCATGACGCGACCCGTCAGACACGCTCTGGTGCCGCGATCACGGCCGCAGGATCGCCGCCGTACGCCGTCGTTGATGAGCATCGGCACCTGTCGCAGCAGATTTACAGCGGGCAGGCTAGAGCCTTGCTGGCCTGGGCAAAGCTGCTCTTGCGGTCCCACTGGGGGACGCACGGGGGACAAGGTCCGATGTCGTCCAGCCAGTCGGGGCCGCGACACGCGAGTATCGCGGTCCCCCGGTGGCTCTCACTTGCACGTGAGGACCAACCCGAACGCCGTGCAAAGCAGGGCCACTCCCCCGTAGCGACTGTGATCAGTCCGGTGAGAGCAGGATGGTCGTACGTGACGTACACGAGCCGCAACCACGAACAGGTCCATGGCGCCGGATCATGCAGTGATGAGTAGCGGTGATGAGTACTTGTACTCATCCCTAAGGGGGCTTCCCGGTCCACTGTTGAAAACTCCCAACCCGGACCGATCCGAAGGAACCCGTGATGGCGAATGCCTCCCGCCAGCGCCGCCTGCCGCGCATGCGTCAACTCCTTACGCTTGCCACGGGCAACTGGCTCGCCAGAGGCTATCTGGCTGTCTTTGCCGTATCCGTCCTGGTCATGTTCCTCTTCCCGGAGAGCGGCGTCGCTCCGATGCCCCTGCTGCTCACGGCACCCCTCTCCCTCCTGGCTATGGCCCTCCCCTTCGGTCCGGGCACAGGGGGTGGCGGGGTGGTCGAGGCACTGGCCATCGGCTTTTGGATCGTATGGCTCCTCCTGTGCGCCTTCGTGAACGCCGCCGTGCTCGGCGCCCTCCTCACGAGATCCGCGACCGCCTCATCACACGGTGCGCATGAGTCCTTCCCGAGTGTCTCGGCCCCTTCCGAGCGGGAGGGAACGGATACGGCACGTCCTGCAAGCCGCCGCCCGCAAAGGACTCGGGCCCTGCTGGCGCCCGCGGTGGACAACTGGCTCGCGCGCGGCTATCTCGCCGTGGTCGCGGCGTCGCTGGGGTTCTTCCTGTATGCCTCGTACCTGCTGCCAGACCCGGGGTTCGCAGGGATCTGGCCGCTCATGACCACGGCGCCGCTCAGCATCGTCGCCCTCCTGGTGGCGGCCCCCGCCGAGTGGGCCTCCTCGCTCGACTGGCTGAGCCCGCTGATCTTCACCGCCGGTGCGACCCTGTCCGGGCTGTTCAACGCTGTGCTGCTCGGCCTGCTGGCACGCAGGATGCGGACGCAGGATGCGCACCCGACCGCTTGAAGGAGGCGCGGACGACCTTCTGGCCGACCGTCGACCGTGCGGAGGGGCACCGCCGCGTTACGATCACGGCCCGCCCGCACGCCCCACCCGCTGTGGCGCCTCGCAGAGGGTCTGTCGCCCACGGGGGATTTACAGACCGCGCAGGCGGCGAAGCGCCCATATGATCTTCGCCACGCCGCCGTGTCCACGTGGCTCAGCTCCGGGGTGGAACCGCAGGAGGTGGCCGCGCGTGCTGGCCACAGCGTGGCGGTGCTGTTCCGGGTGTACGCGAAGTGCCTGGACGGCGGCGCCGCCACGGCGAACGCCCGAATCGAGCGGGCACTGAAGAACGGCAGCTAGGAGGGCCGGAAGCTGCCCCACGCCTGCCCCACACGTACTGGTCAGGACCCGAATCAGAGTGAGACACACCGGGAAAAAGTACCCATAGCGACCAAGCTGCGCCCGTCAACGACGAAAGGGTCTGCGATCAGCATTACTGCTGGTCACAGACCCTTTCGGTCGTGTGGCGGCGCCAGGATTCGAACCTGGGAAGGCTGAGCCGGCAGATTTACAGTCTGCTCCCTTTGGCCGCTCGGGCACACCGCCTTGGGATGCCGCCGGTCCGACCGCTTTTCGGCGGTGCTCTCCGGCAACGACGTAAACAATACCCGATGCTGAGGGGTGCTCCGCCACCCCATTGATCGGCGGCCGGCACGGCCTGGGATGGCTAGGCTGGTGCGGATGCGACCCGCGCCCCGCGACCCGCAGGCCGGGATCGGCGGCCTCCCCCACGCCCGCCGGCACGCATCCGATACGCACCCCGATACAAGGAGCCACAGGACATGGCCGACTCCAGTTTCGACATCGTCTCGAAGGTCGAGCGGCAGGAGGTCGACAACGCCCTCAACCAGACCGCCAAGGAGATCTCGCAGCGCTACGACTTCAAGGGCGTCGGTGCCTCGATCTCGTGGTCCGGTGAAAAGATCCTCCTGGAGGCGAACTCCGAGGACCGGGTGAAGGCAGTCCTCGACGTCTTCCAGTCCAAGCTGATCAAGCGCGGCATCTCGCTGAAGGCCCTGGACGCGGGCGAGCCGCAGCTGTCCGGCAAGGAGTACAAGCTCTTCGCGTCGATCAAGGAGGGCATCTCCCAGGAGAACGCGAAGAAGGTCGCGAAGCTCATCCGCGACGAGGGGCCCAAGGGCGTGAAGGCCCAGGTCCAGGGCGAGGAACTGCGCGTCAGCTCCAAGAGCCGCGACGATCTCCAGACCGTGATCGCGCTGCTGAAGGGCCAGGACTTCGACTTCGCGCTCCAGTTCGTGAACTACCGGTAGGACAGAGCAGAGGGTGGGCACCGGGTCGGCGCCCACCCTTTCCCGCCTGCTGGCCGCGACCCGGCGCGGCTCGGCCCGGCCCGGCCCGCGGGCTCAGTCGCGCGAGTTGCCGAAGAAGATGCGGTAGGCGATCAGCAGCACGAGCGAGCCGCCGATCGCAGCGGCCCAGGTGGCGCCGTCGTAGAGTTGCCGGCTGATCGGGTGGTGCAGCCAGCGGGCGGAGATCCAGCCGCCGAGGAACGCGCCGGCGACGCCGATGAGGGTCGTGACGATGAAGCCGCCCGGGTCACGCCCCGGCAGCAGGAGCTTCGCGATGGCGCCGGCCAGGAGCCCCAGGATGATCCAGCTGATGATGCCCATTCTCTGAACCTGCCCTTCCACGCCGTGCCTGCACTGTCCCGGTGCTTCGACTTCGGTTCGGACAGGCTGTGCTGCTGCGCCCGCAGGCCGTGTCGTGCTTGTCGTGCTTGTCACGTGCTGTGATCGTGCTTACCACACGCGTGTTCGTCCCGCGCCGGGAGCACGTCGTGGAAAGGGACGCCCTGACCGCGTCCCCCGGTTGCACCGGTCAGTAGGGTTCGGACCATGACTCGGTCCGCTGCCCCGTCATCGTCGTCCGAGCTGCGGCGCACCCTCGGGGTCGCGGACGCCGTGGTCATCGGGCTCGGCTCGATGATCGGGGCCGGGATCTTCGCCGCCCTGGGGCCGGCGGCGCGCGCGGCGGGCTCCGGGCTGCTCCTCGGGCTCGCGGTCGCCGCCCTGGTGGCCTACTGCAACGCCACCTCCTCGGCACGGCTGGCCGCCCGGTATCCCGCCTCCGGCGGGACGTACGTGTACGGGCGTGAACGGCTCGGCATGTTCTGGGGCCATCTGGCGGGCTGGGCGTTCGTCGTCGGCAAGACGGCCTCCTGTGCGGCGATGGCGCTCACCGTGGGCGCGTACGTCTGGCCGGGTCAGGCGCACGCGGTGGCGGTCGCGGCCGTGGTGGCGCTGACCGCGGTGAACTACGGCGGCGTCCAGAAGTCCGCCTGGCTGACGCGGGTGATCGTGACGGTCGTGCTGGCGGTCCTCGCCGCCGTGGTCGTGGCGTGTCTGGGGTCCGGCGCCTCTGCCGCCGACCGGGCGGCCGTGGGCGGCTCGGTCGGCGCCGGCGGTGTCCTTCAGGCGGCCGGGCTGCTGTTCTTCGCCTTCGCCGGGTACGCACGGATCGCGACCCTCGGCGAGGAGGTACGGGATCCCGCGCGCACCATTCCGCGCGCGATCCCGCTCGCCCTGGGCATCACGCTGGCCGTGTACGTGTGCGTGGCGGTGGCCGCGCTCTCCGTGCTGGGGCCGGACGGGCTGGGCCGCGCGGCGGCACCGCTGGCCGACGCGGTGCGGGCGGCCGGCGTGCCCGGGCTGGTCCCGGTGGTGCGCGCCGGGGCCGCCGTGGCCGCGCTGGGGTCGCTGCTCGCCCTGGTCCTGGGCGTCTCGCGGACCACGCTGGCCATGGCCCGGGACCGGCATCTGCCCGCTGCGCTGGCCGCCGTGCACCCCCGTTTCCAGGTGCCGCACCGGGCGGAGCTGGCCGTGGGCGCGGTGGTCGCGGTGCTGGCCGCGACGGTCGACGTCCGGGGCGCGATCGGCTTCTCCTCCTTCGGCGTCCTGGCGTACTACGCGGTCGCCAACGCCTCCGCCTGGACCCTCGATCCCGCCCCCGCCCGGCGGGCGGTCCCGGCACTGGGCCTCGTCGGATGCGTGACGCTGGCGTTCGCCCTGCCGTGGATCTCGGTGGCCGTGGGCAGCGGGGTGCTGGCGGCGGGCATGGCCTCGTACGGCGTACGGCGGTGGTGGGCGGCGCGGTAGGGCCCGGCGTACGGCGTCGGCGCACCGCGGGATCGTCTCCGAACGTTCCCGATCACGCTACAAGGGAGCCGCGGCCCCCTCAGATCCCCTGATCGCGCCGATACTTGACTCAGCGGACAGTGCCGACGGAACGATCTTGGAGGATGCCGATCATGAAGGTGATCAACCTGCTACTCAACCTCGTGTGGCTGGTCTGCTGCGGCATCTGGATGGCGATCGGCTACCTGATCGCCGCGCTGATCTGCTTCGTCCTGATCATCACCATCCCGTTCGGCATCGCGTCGCTGCGCCTCGCGGGATTCGTCCTGTGGCCGTTCGGCCGCAACGCCGTGGAGCGTCCCGGGGCCGGGGCGGGGTCGTTCATCGGCAACGTGATCTGGCTGGTCTTCGCGGGCTGGTGGCTGGCGCTGGGGCACCTGATCACCAGCATCCCGCTGTTCCTGTCGATCATCGGCATCCCGTTCGGGTGGGCCAACCTGAAGCTCATCCCGGCCTCGCTCATGCCCCTGGGGCGTGAAGTGGTGCGGACGGACGACGGATTCGCCGGGCGCTGAGCGCCCCGCCCGGACGGGTGAGGCCGGGCGCCGTCGCCGCCGGCCCTGACGGCTCTCCCCGGCCGGGCTTCGTCCCTGGTCGTCTCAGAGCCGGCGGCCGGCCATCTGCTCAAGCCGGGCGATGCGCTCCGCCATCGGCGGGTGCGTGGAGAACATCTTCGACAGCCCCTGACCGGGGCGGAACGGGTTGGCGATCATCATGTGACTCGCCGTCTCGATACGCGGCTCGGGGGGCAGCGGGAGCTGCTGGGTGCCCATCTCCAGCTTGCGCAGGGCGCTGGCGAGCGCGAGCGGGTCGCCGGTGAGCCGGGCGCCGGACGCGTCCGCCTCGTACTCCCTGGAACGGCTGATGGCCAGTTGGATGAGGGAGGCGGCGAGCGGGCCGAGGAGCATGATCAGGAGCATGCCGATCAGGCCGGGGCCCTCGTCGTCGTCGGAGCGGCCGATCGGGATCAGCCAGGCGAAGTTGACCAGGAACATGATCACGGAGGCCAGGGCGCCGGCCACGGAGGAGATGAGGATGTCGCGGTTGTAGACGTGGCTGAGCTCGTGGCCGATGACGCCGCGCAGCTCGCGCTCGTCCAGGATGCGCAGGATGCCTTCCGTGCAGCACACCGCGGCGTTGCGCGGGTTGCGGCCGGTCGCGAAGGCGTTGGGTGCCTCGGTCGGAGAGATGTACAGGCGGGGCATGGGCTGGCGGGCCTGGGTGGAGAGATCGCGGACCATGCGGTAAAGGGCCGGGGCCTCGAACTCGCTGACCGGGCGGGCCCGCATGGCGCGCAGCGCCAGCTTGTCGCTGTTCCAGTACGCGTACGCGTTGGTGCCGAGGGCGACGAGGACCGCGACGATCAGGCCGGTGCGGCCGAACAAACTGCCGATGAGGATGATGAGTGCGGACAGTCCCCCGAGGAGGACTGCGGTCCTGAGCCCGTTGTGCCGGCGGTGCACGGTACGCCCTCCAAGTGGTGCGGCAGGGGAACCCTTCGCTTGCTGCGCTTCGACTCCACCGGTGCCGTGTGGTGTCACGTCCAGTGGACCCTTCCGAACTGGTCAACGCCAGACGAGGGCCGCGGGTTCCCTGGTGCGCGCGACGGCGCGCGGGCCGTCCGGGTGACCAGGCGCCGGGCGGCACGCGCGCGTGAGGGCCGGCGCCCCACGCGCGCGTGGCGGGCCCAGGACTCAGAACAGACCGGTGCCGGCGAAGCGGAGCACCAGCTGGGGGGCGCCGGAGAGGGCTGCGCCGAGGACGCCCGTCAGGGCGAGGGCGGCGGTGAGGGGGACCGGGACGCGGTGCCGGACGGGTTCGCCCTCGGGGGCGCGGAACAGCAGGGTCGTCCACTGGAGGTAGTAGAACAACGCGATGACGACGTTGACGGCCATGACGACGGCGAGCCAGCCGAGTCCCGCGTCGACGGCCGCGGAGAACACGGTGACCTTGGCGAACAGCCCGATGACACCCGGGGGAAGGCCGGCCAGGCAGAGCAGGAAGAAGGCCAGCAGCAGCGCGGTCAGCGGGTTCGTGGCGTACAGGCCGCGGTAGTCGCTGACGCGGTTGCGTTCCTTCGCACGGCCCACGAGCGCGGCCACGGCGAAGGCGCCGATGTTCACGGCGGCGTACATCAGGGCGTAGGCGACCGTGGAGCCGATCGACTTCTGCGGGTCCTTGGAGTAGCCGGCGGCGGCGATCGGCACCAGGAGGTAGCCGGCCTGGCCGACGGAGGACCAGGCGAGCAGCCGTACCGCGCTGTACGCGCGCGTGGCCTGCTGGCGCAGGGCGCCGACGTTGCCGACGGTCATGGTGAGCGCGGCGAGCACGGCCATCGCGGGACCCCAGGCGCCGGAGTACGACGGGAAGGCGACGACGGTGACGAGGATCAGTCCGGTGAAGCCGACGGCCTTGCCGACGACCGACAGGTAGGCGGCGACCGGCAGGGGGGCGCCCACGTAGGTGTCGGGCACCCAGAAGTGGAAGGGGACGGCCGCCGTCTTGAAGGCGAAGCCGACCAGGGTGAGGACGACGCCGGTCTGGGCGAGCGTGTGGAGCTGACCGTCGACGTGCTGGATGCGTTCGGCGATCCGGGTGAGGTACAGGGTGCCGGTGGTGGCGTATACGAAGCTGACGCCGAGCAGGCTGACGGCGGTGGCGGTGACCGACGACAGGAAGAACTTCAGGGCCGCGTCGGAGGACCTGCGGTCGCCGTGCCGGAGGCCGACGAGGGCGAAGGCGGGCAGGGAGGCGACCTCCAGGGCGACGACGAGGGTCGCCAGGTCGCGTGCGGCGGGCAGGAGCGCGGCACCGGCGGCGGAGGCCAGCAGCAGGAACCAGAACTCCCCTTCGGGCAGTGCCTTGCGCGCGTCCTTCAGCGCGGTGACCGACAGCAGGGCGGTCAGGAGGGCGCCGCCGAGGACGAGGAACTGGATGACGAGGGTGAAGCGGTCGGCGGTGTAGCTGCAGACGTCGGGGTGGCCGGTCTGACAGAACGTGGCGCGGTCGCCATCGAGGAGGGGCAGGAGCAGCAGCGCGGCGGCGGCGAGTCCGGCGACGGAGAACCAGCCGAGGAGGGGCTTGCGCGCTTCCGGCACGAAGAGGTCGGCGACGAGGACCACGAGGGCGATCACCGCGGTGAGGGTGGGCGGCGCGACGGCGAGCCAGTCGACGGACTGGACCACCGACTGGGCCGCCGTCTGGGCCAGGGCGCTCATCGGGTGCCTCCTGCGAGGAGCTGCTGCACGGCCGGGTCGGTGAGCCCGAGCAGGGCCTTCGGCCAGAGTCCGGCGAGGACGGTGAGGGCGACGAGCGGGGTCCAGGCCGCGAACTCGTAGCCCCGGACGTCGGCGAGCTGCGGCGCCTGCCGCGGTACGGCGCCCATGCAGACGCGGCGGACCACGACGAGCATGTACGCGGCGGTCAGCAGGGTGCCGAAGGCGCCGATCGCCATGAAGGTGAGGAAGGCGGGCCGGCTGAGGTCCGCGGCGGGCCGGAACGAGCCGAACAGGGCGAGCATCTCGCCCCAGAACCCGGCCAGGCCCGGCAGGCCGAGCGAGGCGACGGCGCCGAAGGCGAGCAGTGCGCCGAGGCGTGGGGCCTTTCCGTACAGGGCGGCACCGGACTTCTCGGCGAGGGCGTCGAGGTCGGTGGTGCCGGTGCGGTCCTTGAGCGCGCCGACGAGGAAGAACAGCAGGCCGGTGATCAGGCCGTGGGCGATGTTGGCGAACAGGGCGCCGTTCACGCCGGTGGGGGTCATGGTGGCGATGCCGAGCAGGACGAAACCCATGTGGCCCACCGAGGAGTAGGCGATGAGCCGCTTGAGGTCACCCTTCGCGCCCTGCCTGGCGAGGGCGAGGCAGGCCAGGGACCCGTAGATGATCCCGACCACGGCGAGGGCGGCGAGGTAGGGCGCGAAGGTGCGGAAGCCGTCGGGTGCGATCGGCAGCAGGATGCGGACGAAGCCGTACGTTCCCATCTTCAGCAGGACACCGGCCAGCAGCACCGAGCCGACGGTCGGGGCGGCGGTGTGCGCGTCCGGCAGCCAGCTGTGCAGCGGCCACATCGGCGTTTTGACGGCGAGCCCGATACCGATCGCCAGAACGGCGATGACCTGCACGGACGCGGTCAGTGACCGGCCGTTGTCAGTGGCGAGTGCCACCATGTCGAAGGTGCCGGCCTTGAGCCCGATGAGGAGCAGGCCGAGCAGCATGACGACCGAGCCGAGCAGGGTGTAGAGGATGAACCGCCAGGCGGCGGCCTGACGGCCCTCGCCGCCCCAGCGGGCGATGAGGAAGTACATCGGGATGAGGACCATCTCGAACGCGAGGAAGAACAGCAGCAGATCGAGGACGGCGAAGGTCGCGAGGGTGCCGGACTCGAGGAGGAGCAGCAGCGCGACGAAGGCCTTCGGGGTGGGACCCGTGGGCGGCTTGAAGTAGGAGTACAGCGCGCAGAGGAAGGTCAGCAGCGCGGTCAGTACGACGAGGGGGAGGGAAATGCCGTCGACGCCGAGGTGGATGCGCACGTGGAGTGCGGGGATCCAGCTGATGTCGGTCGTGGCCTGCATCTTCGACGGGTGGGCGTGGTCGAAGCCGAGCGCGAGGACGATCGCGGCGGCGAGGATCGCGCCGGTGACGGTCACGCCGTGCCGGAGCACGGCCTGCTCGGGTGACTTCCCCTTCAGTCCGGGCGGTGCGGGCAGGAGGGCGGCGAGCGCGCCGAGGAGCGGGCCGGCGACGAGGAACGCCAGAAGGAACTGCATCACGGACTCGTTGATATCGATCACGCCTGCTCACGCTCCCGTGGCCAGAAGGACGGCGGCGACCGCCAGGACGACGGTGCCGGCGAGCAGCGCGCTCACATAGGTCTGCACATTGCCGGTCTGGGCCCGCCGTACGGCGGCCCCGAGCAGCCGGGGTACGGCTCCGGCGCCGCGTACGTAGGTCTCGACGACCTCCCGGTCGAGGAACCGGACGAGGCTCGCTCCGGCCAGCACCGGTCGGACGAAGAGGGCCGCGTACACGGCGTCGAGGTGGAAGCCGACGGCCGCGTGCCGGTGCAGCGGGCCGAGCAGCAGCCGTCCGGGGTCGGCGGGGTCGGCCACGTGGGCGATGTCTCCGTACGCGGGCCGGTGGGTGGCGATGGCCTCGGCCTCGACGAGTCCGGCGTCGCCCTCGGGGTGGGCGGCGACGGCGCCGAGGGGGACCCGGGCGGCGAGCGCGGTGGTGTGCTGCCAGGCGCCGTAGGTGACGATGCCGCCGACCAGGGCCACACCGGTGCCGAGGACGGAGGTGATGAGCGTGGGGGTCAGGTCCCGGCCGTCGAACCATCCGGGCAGGACGCGGAAGGCCAGGCCGCCGAAGGCGAGGGACGGGAGGGCGAGCACCCAGAGCACGGCGTTCATGACGAGGGGCTGCCTGCCGTGGTCGGGGGCCTCGGCACCCCGGCCGCGGAAGGCCAGCAGCCACAGGCGCATGGCGTAGGCGCCGGTGAGCAGGGCCGTGAGGAGGCCGGCCACGAGGACGGTCCAGCCTGCCGCCACGGGGGCGTGGCCGGTGTGCCCGGTGGCCGCGTGTTCGGCGGCGCCGAGGACGGACTCCTTGGAGAAGAAGCCGCTGAAGGGAGGGACCGCGGCGAGCGCGAGGAGCGCCACGGTCATCGTCCAGTAGGCGTCCGGGACGCGGTCCCGCAGGTTGCTCATGCGGGACATGGCGGCCAGCGAGTTGGTGCCGGCGGCGTGGATGATCACGCCGGCCGCGAGGAACAGCAGCGCCTTGAAGGCGCCGTGCGACAGGAGGTGGAAGACGGCCGCGCCGCGGTCGCCGACGGCGAGCGCACCGGTCATGTAGCCGAGCTGGCCGATCGTCGAGTAGGCGAGGACGCGTTTGATGTCGTCCTGGGCGAGCGCGGCGAGCGCCGAGCCGGCCATCGTCACGGCGGCCATGACGGCGAGGACGACCATCGCGGCCGAGGAGGCCTGGAAGACGGGGAGGAGCCGGGCGACGAAGTAGACACCGGCGGCGACCATCGTCGCGGCGTGGATCAGCGCGGAGACGGGCGTCGGGCCCGCCATGGCGTCGGGGAGCCAGGTGTGCAGCGGGAACTGCGCCGACTTGCCCGCCACACCGGCGAGGAGCAGCAGGGCGATCAGGGTCGGGTGGTGCAGTCCGCCGCTCGCGACGGTGCCGAGGACCTGGGTGATCCGGAAGGACCCCGCGTCGGTGCCGAGCGCGAACAGGCCGATCAGGAAGGGCACGTCGCCGAGCTTGGTGACCAGGAAGGCCTTGATGGAGGCGGCGCGGGCCTCGGGGGTCTCCCAGTAGTGGCCGACCAGGAAGTAGGAACAGATGCCCATGACTTCCCAGCCGACCAGCAGCACGATCAGGTCGCCGGAGTAGACGACGAGCAGCATCGCGGAGGTGAACAGGGAGACGAGGGCGGCGTACGAGGGGTAGCGCGGGTCGTCGCGCAGGTAGCCCATGGAGTAGATCTGCACGCAGGTGGCGACGACGCCGACCAGGACGGCGACGAGCGCGGCGAAGCCGTCGATGTGCAGGGCGAGTTCGATGGGCACCGAGCCGGTGGGGGTGAGCTCGGTGGCGGCGTCGACGGCCCGCCCGCCGCCCTGGTCCGCGGCGACCAGCACGGCCAGGACCAGGGAGGCGAGGGCCGGCAGGACGGCGAGCGGGCGGACGAAGCCGGGCGCGGTGCGGCCGAGCAGCAGGCCGGCCACGGCGCCGAGGAACGGAAGGAGCGGAACGAGGACGGCGAGGGTGGTCGTGGTCACGCGGTGGCCTCAGCCTTCTCGGCGGCCTGCGCGGCCGCGGCGGCGCCCCCGTGGGGGCCGTCGTCGGAGTCGTCGGGGCCCTCGGCGGAGTCGCGGAGCCGGTCGATGTCCGAGGTGCCGCGGTTGCGGTGGACGGCCAGGACGATCGCCAGGCCGATGCCGATCTCGGCGGCGGCGATGGCGATGGTGAACAGGGTCAGGGCCTGCCCGGAGTGCAGGGTCTCGATCGCGGCCCTGCTGAGCCAGACGTCGAAGGCGACCAGGTTGAGGTTGACGGCGTTGAGCATGAGCTCGACGGACATCAGGACCAGGATCGCGTTGCGGCGGGCGAGGACGCCGTACAGGCCGGTGCAGAACAGGAGGGCGGAGAGCACGGCGGGATAGGCGAGGTGCATCAGCGGACACCTTCCTTCGCGCCCGGGTCGCCGTGGGTCCGCGGGGCCTGGGTGGCGGCAGAGGCCTGGGGGACGGCCGCGGCCGCCTTCGCCTTGCGGGACAGGACGATCGCGCCGACCAGCGCGGCCAGGAGCAGGACGGAGAGGGCCTCGAAGGGCAGGACCCAGTTCTGGAACAGGCTCTCGCCGGTGACCTTCGTCGATCCGGCGGCGGCGCCGTCCAGGTCGATCCAGGTGGTGCGGAAGGCGTCGACGACCACCCAGACCAGGGCGGCCGCGGCGGCGACGGCGACGGTCAGGGCGGCCCAGCGGTTGCCGGAGTCGGCGTCCGGGGAGCGGCCGATGGGCGCCTTGGTGAGCATCAGGCCGAACAGGAGGAGGACGACGACGGAACCCACGTAGATGAGGACCTGCACCCAGGCGATGAACTCGGCGGTGAGCAGCAGGTACTCCACGGCGAGGCCGCCGAGGGTCACCACCAGCCACAGGGCGGCGTGCACGAGCTGCCGGGTGGTGACGGTGACGAGGGCGGCGCCGAAGGTGACCAGGCCGACGAGGAGGAAGGCGATCTCGACGCCGGTCGGGGAGAGGAAGCCGTGGCTTGCGGCGGCGATACTCACGTGTCCCCCTCCCGCGGTTCGGCCTGCGCGGCCGCCAGCTTCTCGGCGGTCTTGCGGGCGGCGGCGATCTCCTTGGGTTCCTCCGCGCCGGGGTCGAGGGCGGGCGGCGCGGGCACGGTCCACATCCACTCGCGCAGCTTGTCGCGCTCGTGGGTGAGCTCGCGGATGTCGGTCTCGGCGTACTCGAACTCCGGGGACCAGAACAGGGCGTCGAAAGGACAGACCTCGATGCAGATACCGCAGTACATGCACAGGGAGAAGTCGATGGCGAAGCGGTCGAGGACGTTGCGGCTACGTTCGCGGCCGCCGGGGGTCGCCGCGGGGACCGTCTCCTTGTGGGAGTCGATGTAGATGCACCAGTCCGGGCACTCTCGGGCGCACAGCATGCAGACGGTGCAGTTCTCCTCGAACAGGCCGATGACGCCGCGGGTGCGCGGCGGGAGGTCGGGCTGGACGTCGGGGTACTGCGCGGTGACGGTCTTCTTCGTCATCGTGCGGAGGGTGACGGCCAGGCCCTTGGCCAGGCCGCTGCCGGGGATGGGGGCCATGGCTACTGGATCACCACCTTGACGATGCCGGTGAGGGCGATCTGGGCGAGGGAAAGGGGGACGAGGAGGGTCCAGGAGAACTTCTGGAGCTGGTCCTCGCGCAGCCGCGGGTAGGTGACGCGGAGCCAGATGACCACGAAGGCGAGGACCGCCGTCTTCAGCAGGGTCCAGACCCAGCCGAGGCCGTCGGCTCCCCACGGGCCGTGCCAGCCGCCCAGGAAGAGGACGGTGGTCAGGCCGCACAGGACGACGATCCCGGCGTACTCGGCGAGGAGGAACAGGGCGAAGCGCAGACCGGTGTACTCGGTGTACGCGCCGAAGATGATCTCCGAGTCGGCGACGGGCATGTCGAACGGCGGGCGTTGCAGTTCGGCGAGGCCGGCGACGAAGAAGACGATCGCGCCGACGATCTGCCAGGGCAGCCACCACCAGTGGAAGGCGTGGACGATGCCGGGCAGGGAGACCGTGCCGGCCGCCATCGCCACGGAGGCGGCGGCGAGCAGCATCGGCAGTTCGTAGGCGAGGAGCTGGGCGGCGGTGCGCAGACCGCCGAGGAGGGAGAACTTGTTGGCGGAGGCCCAGCCGGCCATGAGCGAGCCGAGGACGCCGATGGCCATGATCGCGAGCACGAAGAAGATGCCCGCGTCGAGGACCTGGCCGACGGCGCCCTCACCGGGGCCGATCGGGATGGCGAGCAGCACGAGGAGGTAGGGCAGCAGGGCCACGGCGGGGGCGAGCTGGAAGACACGGCGGTCGGCACCGGCCGGGACCACGTCCTCCTTCTGCGCGAACTTCACACCGTCCGCGACGAGTTGGGCCCAGCCGTGGAAGCCGCCGGCGTACATGGGGCCGAGACGGCCCTGCATGTGCGCCATCACCTTGTGCTCTGTCTGACCCACGATCAGGGGGAAGGTCAGGAACACCGCGAAGACGATCACGAGTCGCAGGGCGACGTCGACGGTGTCGTTCACCGCGTGCCTCCTTCCGGGTCGTCGGGGGTGGTGGGGGGGGTCGTGGCGTCGGGGTCGTCGTTCTCGGGGGCGGGCCCCGGTTTCGGTTCGGGTTCGTCGAACGCGGGGCGGGCGTGGTGCCAGGGGGCGTCCGAGCTGCGCGGTGCCGTGGGCGGCTTCGGGGCCGCCGCCTGCCCGCGCTGGGACGCCGAGCCCTCGCTCGCACTCCGCGCACGGCGAGGCCCCGCGGCCTCCGCGCGCTGCGACGCCGGCCCATCGGCCGCACTCCGCGCCCGCCGGCCTCCCGCGGCCGGCCCTTCGGCCCCCGGGGCCTGTGCGGCCGTGCTTTCGGCCCCGGCCCCAGTACCCTCAGCGGCACTCTCGCCGGCTACGGCACCGTCCCGCCCGGACGCGCCGTCGGCACCGCCCGAAACCTCCGCCTCGGCACCCCCGCCGCCGCATGCCTCCCGGCTCGCGCCCCGAGCCCGCCCAGCCTGCTCCCGCGCCACCGCACCCTCGGCCCCGGCGCCTTCAGACGCACCCTCAGCCCCGGCCCCAGTACCCTCAGCGGCACTCTCTCCGACTACGGCACCGTCCCGCCCAGGCGCGCCCTCGGCGCCGGCCGCCGCACCCTTGGGCGCGGCCCCGGACTCAGCCGCCGGACCTTCCGTGCGTTCTGCCGTCCCACTTCCGCGCCGCCTCGCCGTGCCCTCGGCCTCCGGCCCCGGCCCGCCGGCTCCAGGCGTGCCCTCGGCGGTCGTCGCAACCTTCGGCTCCGCAGCCTGCGGCGCGGTCGCGGCGCTCTCGGCCGTCACCCCGGCCTCCGCGGCCGCACCTTCAGCCGCAGACCCCGACGCCGCGCTCCCGGTCCGCCCCGCCGCCCGGCTCTCACGCCGCGGCACCGAGCCTTCGGCCTCCGCACGCCGCCCGCCGGCGTTCCGAGCCGCGCCCTCGGCGCCAACCCCGGACCCGGCAGTCGCACCCTCAGACGCAGCCGCGGACCCCGACGCCGCACCCTCAGACGCAGCCGCGGACCCCGACGTCGTGCCCTCGTCGTGGTGAGCCGTCTGGCTCGCCGAGCCGTCGCTCGCGCTGCGCATCCGGCGGGGCCGGGCGGCGGGGGCCGCGGGCTGCTCGGTTCCGGGAGCGGTCGTCTCCGTCTGACCGGACGAGCCTTCCGCCGCCGTGCGCGTGCGGCGTGCCGGGCGGTCGCCCGCCGCCCGGGCCGCGCCTCGCGCCGGACGGGACGGGGCGGGCGGGAGCTGGCCCTTCTGGGGGCCCCACTCGTTGGGGTCGGGCACGCCCGGCGGCAGCATCTGGCGGCGCTTGGGCCCGCCGTGGTCCGAGTCGCCCGGCTCCTTGGCCCCCGGCCAGGCCTTGGCGACGCGGGCCGCGAGGACGAAGTCCTTGCGGAGGGGGTGGCCCTCGAAGGTCTCCGGCAGGAGGAGGTGGTCCAGGCCGGGGTGGTCCTGGAAGGAGACGCCGAACATCTCGTGCGTCTCCCGTTCGTGCCAGGCCGCGCCCGCGTAGACGTCCACCGCGGTGGGCAGGACGGGCGCCTCGTGCGGAACCGTCGTACGCACCAGCAGGCGCCGTACCGGGGCGAGGGCGACGACGTGGGCCGAGACGCGGAAGCCCGTGCCCGGCTCGTCGACGGCGCTCAGCCAGTCGAAATACGTGCAGCCCAGCTCGTCGCGGGCGGTCAGCAGCGCGGAGATCCACGTGTCCGGCGGCACGTCCACCGTCAGGACCTCGTAGGACTCCTGCGCCGTGGCCCCGGTCCCGAAGAGTTCGTCGACGGGCGCGGGCAGCCAGCCGGCCCCACTCATCGCGGGTCCCCCTCGCCGGTGGTCGCGACGGCCGGCGGCCGTACGAGCCCGCTCTGCAGCGCCGCCGTCGAAGGACGGGCCGGCCCGGTCGCGTACCGCTCCCCCAGCGACTCGCGCGCGATCTTCTCCTGGAGTTTCAGGATCCCCTGGAGCAGCGCCTCGGGGCGCGGCGGGCAGCCGGGAACGTAGACGTCCACCGGGATGATCTGGTCGACGCCCTTGGTGACGGAGTACGAGTCCCAGTACGGGCCGCCGCAGTTGGAGCAGGCGCCGAAGGAGATGACGTACTTGGGCTCGGGCATCTGCTCGTACAGTCGCTTGATCGCCGGCGCCATCTTGTCCGTGACCGTGCCGGACACCACCATCAGGTCGGCCTGGCGGGGCCCGGGCGCGAACGGGATCACGCCGAGGCGGATGAAGTCGTGCCGGGCCATCGACGCGGCGATGAACTCGATCGCGCAGCAGGCGAGGCCGAAGTTGAAGACCCAGAGCGAGTAGCGCCGGCCCCAGTTCAGGACGATCTTCATCGGCTCCGGGGCGAGCCGGGCGAGCGCGCCCAGCCGCTTCGGCTCCGGCAGCGGTACCGGTTCGGGGGTGATGGGGGTCACGTCCATGCCAGGACGCCCTTCTTGTATGCGTACAGCAGGCCCACGGCCAGGAAGCCGAGGAAGATGAACATCTCCACGAGCGTCGTCGCGCCGTAGCCGGGGGCGGCGAAGACCGTCGCCCAGGGGAACAGGAAGATCGAGTCGACGGCGAAGATCACGTACAGGAACGCGTAGACGTAGTAGCGGACCTGGGTGTGCGCCCAGCCCTCGCCCACGGGGTCGACGCCGCACTCGTACGTCAGCAGTTTCTCCGGGGTGGGGACCACCGGGCGCAGCAGGCGTCCCGCACCGAAGGCGACGGCGACGAACAGCACGCCGACGAGGGCGAGCAGTCCGACGACCGAATAGGACTGGAAGTAGTCCGCCGCGACGACGGCGGTCGACCCCCGCAACGTCTCCCGCACCGTCCGTTCCTCACTCCCTGGCCCTGTCGGACCTGTTTTCCCGGCCCCGTGCTGTTCGGCTGTTCGACGATCTGTACGCACGGGAGTCTAGGCCCTGATAAAGGGCGGGTAAGCAGCCCGTCACACCCTGGGACGCGAAGGTGGGGTTTTCCCCAGTGGGTGAGGGCGGCCCACCTCATGGCGCCGTCGGCCGCCGCACGGCACGCTGACCCCTATGACCGCTCGCATCTCCGCCGCCGATCCCGCGGCTGCAGGCACCGAGGACCGGCTGCCCCCGGCCCGCTTCGCCTACGACCTGCCCACCTGGAAGGAGATCACGCATCTACTGGTGAACCTCCCAGTATCGCTGTTCGGCTTCGTCTACGTGGTGACGGTGCTGCTGACCGCCAGCGCGCTGACGCTCAACGTGATCGGCTTCCCGCTGCTGGCGCTCGGGCTGATGGGCTCGCGGCTGCTGGGCCGGCTGGAGCGGGCGCGGGCACGGGCGCTGCTCGGGGTGCGGATCGACGAGCCGAGCCCGCTGTCGCTGCACGGCTCGAAGGGACTGCTCGGCCGGATCTGGGCGGCGCTGAAGGACCCGGTGGGCTGGCGTTCGGCGCTGTACCACTTCATACGGCTGCCCTGGGGCGTGTTCACCTTCACGGTGACGTTGACCTCGCTCTTCGTGCTCTGGCCGGTGCTGCCCTTCCTCGCGCGGGGCCTGGCGAACGTGGACCGGGCGATGGTGCGCGGCCTGCTGTCGCCGTCCGACGAGCTGGAGCGGCGGATCGCGGAGCTGGAGTCGGACCGCGGGGTCGTGGTGGACACGGCCGCCGCGGATCTGCGGCGCATCGAGCGGGACCTGCACGACGGGGCACAGGCCCGGCTGGTCAATCTGGCCATGGGTCTGGGCCTGGCCAAGGAGAAGCTGCTGGAGGGCCGGTCCGACGAGCATGTCGCCGCGATGGTCGAGGAGGCGCACGGCGAGGTGAAGCTCGCGCTCCAGGAGCTGCGCGACCTGGCCCGCGGCATCCATCCCGCCGTGCTGACCGACCGCGGTCTGGACGCGGCCCTGTCGGCGGTGGCCTCGCGGTGCACGGTGCCGGTGCAGGTGACGGTCGACCTGGAGTCGCGTCCGGCCGCGGCCATCGAGGGCATCGCCTATTTCACGGTCTCCGAGCTGCTCCAGAACGTCAGCAAGCACAGCGGGGCGCGGTCCGCCTCCGTCGAGGTCTGGCGGACCGACGGCCGGCTGCTGATCCAGGTGGGGGACGACGGCCACGGCGGCGCCCGGCTGGACGGCGGAACGGGCATGCGCGGTCTGGCCGAGCGGCTGGACGCGGTCGACGGCCTGTTCGTCGTCGAGTCGCCGCCGGGCGGCCCGACGGCCATCACGGCGGAGCTGCCGTGGCGGGACCGCACGGACGGCGCCGGTCCGGCCGGGTCCGGCGTGGCCGCCTCCGGTCGGGGCACCCCCGGCACGAGGTAGGGAAAACCCCCCGCCCAAGAGGCCGACGTGCTCCATGGTCCCGCCATCCGCGGCCGAGCACTCTGGGAGTACGGCGGGACAGCCGTAGGACACACGGAACGAGGGGACGGGACGACGCCGATGGCCACCCAGTACCGATCGCAGGACGCACCGGGGTACGGGCCCTACAGCGCGGGCGGCGGGTTCCACGACGGTGGCACCGGCCGGGAACGGCACCTGCTGCCGGCCGGGCTGCGGGCGCCGTTCGAGGCCCGCAGCTGGCGCGAGTTCGGGTACGTACTGCTGAACCTGCCGATCGGCATCATGCTGTTCACGTACACGGTGACGATGGTGTCGCTGGGCGCGGGCCTGCTGGTGACATTCCTGGGCGTCCCGGTGCTGGCGGCGGCGCTGGGCGGCTGCCGCCTGTTCGGTGTGCTGGAGCGGGCGCGGGCGCGCCGTCTGCTCGGCCTGGAGGTCGCCGAGCCGCAACCGCTGCGGACGACGAAGCCGGGCGTCCTGGCCTGGACGGGAGCCCTGCTGAAGAGCGGCGCCTCCTGGCGGGCCCTGCTCTACGCGATCCTGCACTTCCCGTGGGCGGTGTTCTCCTTCACGGTCTCGCTGGTCTTCTGGACGCTGGGCTGGAGCCTGCTGACGTATCCGCTGTGGTTCTGGGTGTTCCCGATGTGGGCCGGCCAGGGCGGGCTCCAGCTCTACGGCGACGGCCGGCACGGCATCTATCTGGACAATCCGTTCGAGATCACGGTGACCGCGCTGGTGGGGCTGCTGTTCACGCTGGCCACGCCGTGGATCGTGCGGGCGCTGACGATGGTGGACCGGGTGCTGGTGTACGGGCTGCTGGGGCCGTCGCGGCTGTCGGCGCGGGTGGTGGAGCTGGAGTCGGACCGGGGGGTCGTGGTCGACACGGCCGCCGCGGATCTGCGGCGCATCGAGCGGGACCTGCACGACGGGGCGCAGGCCCGGCTGGTGGCGCTGGCGATGGATCTGGGGCTGGCGAAGGAGAAGCTGGCGGAGGATCCGCAGGCGGCGGCGCGGATGGTGGACGAGGCGCACGGCGAGGTGAAGACCGCGTTGCAGGAGCTGCGGGACCTGGCGCGGGGAATCCACCCGGCGGTGCTGACGGACCGCGGCCTGGACGCGGCCCTGTCGGCGGTGGCCTCGCGCTGCACGGTCCCGGTGCGGGTGGAGGTCGATCTGGCCGAGCGGCCGGCGGCGGCCATCGAGGGGATCGCGTACTTCACGGTCTCCGAGCTGCTCCAGAACGTCAGCAAGCACAGCGGGGCGCGGTCCGCCTCGGTGGACGTCTGGCGGGTGGAGGACCGGCTGATGCTCCAGGTCGAGGACGACGGGGTCGGCGACGCGGACGTGTCCAAGGGGTCGGGCCTCGCCGGGCTGGCCGAGCGGCTGGACGCGGTGGACGGGATCCTGATCGTGGACTCGCCGTCCGGGGGACCCACCCGGGTGACGGCGGAGCTGCCCTGGCGGCGCTGAGCGCGCCCGGAATCCACTGATGACGGCCTGCCGGCCGCGGCCACACCGGTCGCGGCGGCAGGCCGAAACATGTGGTCGCCTCCCTACACTTCCCCTGGCCCGGGCGCGGCGCGGTCCGAATACTGGAATGCTGGACCATGTCGTGCGGAAGGCCGTGGGGCGAGGCTGTGGGGGGCCGAGGATCGTGGAGGACAAGGTGCGGGTGGTCATCGCCGAGGATTCAGTGCTGCTCAGGGAAGGCCTGACCCGGCTGCTGACCGACCGCGGACACGAGGTCGTGGCGGGTGTCGGGGACGCCCAGGCGCTGATCAAGACCATCACGGAGCTGCACGACCAGCAGGCGCTGCCGGACGTCGTCGTGGCGGACGTGCGGATGCCGCCGACGCACACCGACGAGGGGGTCCGGGCCGCGGTGCAGCTGCGCAAGGCGCACCCGGCGCTGGGCGTGCTCGTGCTCTCGCAGTACGTGGAGGAGCGGTACGCCACCGAGCTGCTGGCCGGTTCCAGCCGCGGGGTCGGCTATCTGCTCAAGGACCGCGTGGCCGAGGTGCGCGAGTTCGTGGACGCGGTGGTGCGGGTGGCCGAGGGCGGTACGGCCCTGGACCCGGAGGTCGTCGCCCAGCTGCTCGGCCGCAGCCGCAAGCAGGACGTGCTGGCCGGGCTCACCCCGCGGGAGCGGGAGGTGCTGGGGCTGATGGCCGAGGGGCGGACGAACTCGGCGATCGCCCGGCAGCTGGTGGTGAGCGACGGCGCGGTCGAGAAGCACGTCAGCAACATCTTCCTCAAGCTCGGACTGTCCCAAAGTGATGGGGATCACCGGCGTGTTCTGGCCGTGCTCACCTATCTGAACTCGTGATCGTCCGACACTGTGTCGGACCGTGCGAACCGTCTCATCGGTGCGTCCAGCATGCGAACGATGCAGGGAAGGCGACCCTCACGGTCGTAGGGTTGAAGCCGGGAAGGTCTTCGGGAAGGCCGCTCCCACACAGCAGCCTCGAAGGAGGTCCAGTTCAGTGACCAGCCAGGTCAGCAGTCCAGCGGAGCAGGCCGACGGAGCCGTCGTAGGAGAGCAGCGCAGGGCGGCCGGGACGAAGGACGTCCGCCGCTTGGACCGGGTGATCATCCGGTTCGCGGGTGACTCGGGTGACGGTATGCAACTCACCGGTGACCGCTTCACCTCGGAGACGGCGTCTTTCGGGAACGATCTGTCGACGCTGCCGAACTTCCCGGCCGAGATCCGGGCCCCCGCAGGAACCCTGCCGGGTGTGTCCTCCTTCCAGCTGCACTTCGCCGACCACGACATCCTCACCCCCGGGGACGCGCCGAACGTGCTGGTCGCGATGAACCCGGCCGCGCTGAAGGCGAACGTCGGCGACCTGCCGCGCGGCGCGGAGATCATCGTCAACACCGACGAGTTCACCAAGCGCGCGATGCAGAAGGTCGGCTACGACGCCTCCCCGCTGGAGGACGGCTCGCTGGACGGCTACCACCTGCACCCGGTGCCGCTGACCACCCTGACGGTCGAGGCCCTCAAAGAGTTCGACCTGTCCCGCAAGGAGGCCGAGCGCAGCAAGAACATGTTCGCGCTGGGCCTGCTGAGCTGGATGTACCACCGGCCCACGGAGGGCACGGAGAAGTTCCTGCGGACGAAGTTCGCCCGGAAGCCGGACATCGCCGCGGCGAACATCGCCGCGTTCCGGGCGGGCTGGAACTTCGGTGAGACGACGGAGGACTTCGCGGTCTCCTACGAGGTCGCCCCGGCCTCCAAGGCCTTCCCGGTCGGCACGTACCGCAACATCTCCGGGAACCTGGCCCTGGCCTACGGCCTGGTGGCGGCGTCCCGTCAGGCGGACCTGCCGCTGTTCCTGGGCTCGTACCCGATCACCCCGGCCTCGGACATCCTGCACGAGCTGTCCAAGCACAAGAACTTCGGTGTGCGGACCTTCCAGGCCGAGGACGAGATCGCCGGCATCGGCGCCGCTCTCGGGGCCGCCTTCGGCGGGTCGCTCGCGGTGACGACGACGTCCGGACCTGGTGTGGCCCTGAAGTCGGAGACGATCGGTCTGGCGGTGTCGCTGGAGCTGCCGCTGGTGGTGGTGGACATCCAGCGCGGCGGGCCGTCCACCGGCCTGCCGACCAAGACCGAGCAGGCGGACCTGTTGCAGGCGATGTACGGCCGCAACGGCGAGGCGCCGGTCCCGGTCGTCGCCCCGCGCACCCCGGCGGACTGCTTCGACGCAGCCCTGGAGGCGGCCCGGATCGCGCTGACCTACCGCACCCCGGTGTTCCTGCTCTCCGACGGCTACCTCGCCAACGGCTCCGAGCCCTGGCGCATCCCCGATCTGGACGAACTGCCCGACCTGAGCGTGCAGTTCGCGCAGGGCCCCAACCACACGACGGCCGACGGCACCGAGGTGTTCTGGCCCTACAAGCGCGACCCCAAGACCCTGGCCCGCCCGTGGGCGATCCCGGGCACGCCCGGCCTGGAGCACCGCGTCGGCGGCATCGAGAAGCAGGACGGCACCGGCAACATCTCCTACGACCCGGCCAACCACGACTTCATGGTCCGCACCCGGCAGGCCAAGGTCGACGGCATCGAGGTCCCCGACGTCGAGGTCGACGACCCGAACGGAGCATGCACCCTCGTCCTGGGCTGGGGCTCCACCTACGGACCCATCACGGCGGCCGTGCGCCGGCTGCGCGCGGCCGGGGAGTCCATCGCGCAGGCCCACCTGCGCCACCTCAACCCCTTCCCGAAGAACCTCGGGACGGTCGTGAAGCGTTACGACAAGGTGGTGATCCCCGAGATGAACCTCGGCCAGCTCGCCACCCTGGTCCGGGCGAAGTACCTGGTGGACGCGCACTCGTACAACCAGGTCAACGGCATGCCGTTCAAGGCGGAACAGCTCGCCGCGGCTCTCAAGGAGGCCATCGATGGCTGAGACGTCCACGGAAGGCACGGGCACGGCCGAGGCGCTCTCCCTGGTGCCGAAGGCCCAGGCCCGGCAGTCCATGAAGGAGTTCAAGTCCGACCAGGAAGTGCGCTGGTGCCCCGGCTGCGGGGACTACGCGATCCTCGCGGCCGTCCAGGGCTTCATGCCGGAGCTGGGGCTGGCCAGGGAGAACATCGTCTTCGTCTCCGGCATCGGCTGCTCCTCCCGCTTCCCGTACTACATGAACACCTACGGGATGCACTCCATCCACGGCCGCGCCCCCGCCATCGCCACCGGCCTGGCCACCTCGCGGCGCGACCTGAGCGTGTGGGTCGTCACCGGTGACGGCGACGCGCTGTCCATCGGCGGCAACCACCTCATCCACGCCCTGCGCCGCAATGTCAACCTCAAGATCCTTCTGTTCAACAACCGGATCTACGGCCTGACGAAGGGGCAGTACAGCCCGACCTCCGAGATCGGCAAGATCACCAAGTCGACGCCGATGGGCTCCCTCGACGCCCCCTTCAACCCGGTCTCCCTCGCGATCGGAGCCGAGGCGTCGTTCGTGGCCCGCACCATCGACTCCGACCGCAAGCACCTCACCGAGGTGCTGCGCCAGGCCGCCGCCCACCCGGGCACCGCGCTGATCGAGATCTACCAGAACTGCAACATCTTCAACGACGGCGCCTTCGACGCCCTCAAGGACCGCCAGCAGGCCCAGGAGGCTCTGATCCGGCTGGAGCACGGGCAGCCGATCCGCTTCGGCGCCGACGGCGAGCGCGGTGTCGTCAGGGACGCGCGCACCGGCGACCTGTCCGTCGTGGACGTCACCCCGGCCAACGAGTCCGAGATCCTCGTCCACGACGCCCACGCGGCCTCCCCGACCACGGCGTTCGCGCTGTCCCGGCTGGCCGACCCCGACACCCTCCACCACACCCCGATCGGCGTCTTCCGGTCCGTCGACCGCCCGGTCTACGACATCGCGATGGCCGACCAGCTCGACGAGGCGATCGAGCAGCGGGGCAAGGGCGACCTGGCCGCGCTGCTGGCCGGCGGGGACACCTGGACGGTCGTCGGCTGAGCGGCCTGCTCCGTCTCACGAGGCCCAGGTCCGTGCGGCCCGGGCCTCGTCTTGTGTCCGCCCGGCCTCGTCTTGTGTCCGCCGGGCCTCGTCTTGTGTCCGCCGGGCCTCGTCGTACGTCCGCCGGGCCTGCTCCACGTCCGCCATGCGCTCCTGGGTCCACAGAGCGAGCGCCCGTACCTGTTCGGCGGCCTCCCGGCCGAGGCCGGTGAGAGAGTAGTCGACCCGGGGCGGGATCACGGGCTTCGCGTCGCGGTGGACCAGCCCGTCGCGCTCCAGGGTCTGCAGCGTCTGGGCGAGCATCTTCTCGCTGACGCCTCGTTCGCTGACCCGGCCGACGGCGCGACGCAGTTCGCTGAAGCGGTAGGGCCGCTCCAGCAGCTCGATCAGGACGAGGACGCCCCACCGGCTGGTGACGTGCTCCAGGACCAGGCGGTACGGACACATCGCCGCGTCGGCGACGACGTCCCTTGCCCCTCCTCCAGCGCTTACTGCCATGCCAGTACCTTACTTCAAAGTGGGTACTTTCCAAGAGTTAGCGCATCTCCTAGCGTTAGTGCACAGGCACCCCACAAGGAGACTTCCGTCATGAGCATCGTCGTCACCGGAGCCACCGGACACCTCGGCCTCCACGTCGTGGAACAACTGCTGGAGAAGGTCCCGGCCGACCAGGTCACCGCCGTCGTACGCACCCCGGAGAAGGCCGCCGGCCTCGCCGAGCGCGGGGTGCGGATCGCGGTCGCCGACTACAACGCGCCCGAGACCTTCGACGGCCTGTTCTCGGCCGGCGACAAGGTCCTGCTGATCTCCGGCAACGAGTTCGACAAGGGCCGGGTCCAGCAGCACCGGGTCGTCATCGACGCGGCCCGTGCCGCCGGTGTCGCGCTGCTCGCCTACACCAGCGCCCCCGGCACCCTGAAGGCCGCCCTCGCCGACGACCACCACGGCACCGAGGAGGCCCTGCTGGCCTCCGGGGTGCCCTACGTGCTGCTGCGCAACGGCTGGTACCACGAGAACTACACCGAGCAGCTCGCCCCCGTCCTGGAGCACGGCGCCGTCGTCCACGCCGCCGGCGAGGGCCGTATCTCCTCCGCCCCGCGCGCCGAGTACGCGGCCGCCGCCGTCGCCGTGCTGACCGGCGAGGGCCACGAGAACAAGACGTACGAGCTGGGCGGGGACGAGGCGTGGAGCCTCGCCGAGTACGCCGCCGAGCTGAGCAGGCAGACCGGCAGGCGGATCACGTCCAACCCGGTCACCGTCGAGGAGTACGCGGGCATCCTGACCGGCGCCGGGCTCCCCGGGCCGCTCGCCACGATCCTGGCGGGCGTGGACGCCTCCATCGAGAAGGGCGAGCTGGTCATCACCTCCGGCGATCTCTCCCGCCTGATCGGGCGCCCCACCAGCCCGGTCTCGGAGGCGATCGCCGCCGCGCTCGGGGCCTGAGCGACACCGGGGAAACCGTCACCCGCCCGTCATGACCGTTTGACCATACGGACATGACAGGCGGGGGCGCGTGGCGCTACCTTCTTTGATGCCCGCCGCACGTCACGCGGCCGGGCACGAAGGAGGAACCAGTGAGCGAGCAGCCGAGGGGTGAGCGGCGCACAGGACTGCTGAACGGTATCGCCGCCTACGGGATGTGGGGCCTCGTCCCCATCTTCTGGCCGCTGCTCAAACCCGCCGGGGCGGTCGAGATCCTCGCCCACCGCATGGTGTGGTCCCTCGCCTTCGTCGCCGTCGCCCTGCTCGTCGTACGCCGCTGGGCCTGGGTCGGCGAACTGCTGCGCCAGCCGCGCAGGCTGGCCCTCGTCGTGATCGCAGCCGCGGTGATCACCGTCAACTGGGGCGTCTACATCTGGTCCGTCAACAGCGGGCACGTGGTGGAGGCCTCCCTCGGCTACTTCATCAACCCGCTGGTCACCATCGCGATGGGCGTGCTGCTCCTCAAGGAGCGGCTGCGGCCCGTGCAGTGGGCGGCGGTCGGCACCGGCGCCGCCGCCGTCGTCGTGCTCACCATCGGCTACGGCCGCCCGCCGTGGATCTCCCTCTGCCTCGCCTTCTCCTTCGCCACCTACGGCCTGGTGAAGAAGAAGGTCAACCTGGGCGGCATCGAGTCGCTGACCGCCGAGACCGCGGTCCAGTTCCTTCCCGCTCTGGGCTATCTGCTGTGGCTGGGCGCCCACGGCACCTCGACGTTCGCCGCCGAGGGCGCCGGGCACGCCGCCCTGCTCGCCTCCACCGGCATCGTCACCGCGCTGCCGTTGGTCTGCTTCGGGGCGGCCGCGATACGCGTGCCGCTGTCCACCCTGGGCCTGCTCCAGTACATGGCCCCGGTCCTCCAGTTCCTGCTCGGCGTCGCCTACTTCCACGAGTCCATGCCGGCCGAGCGCTGGGCCGGCTTCGCCCTGGTCTGGCTGGCCCTGACCCTGCTGACCTGGGACGGGCTGCGCACGGCCCGGCGGGCGGCACGGCTCAGGGCCCGGCTCGCCGCCCCCAGGACCGCGACGGCGGCGAAGGCCGACCCGGTGGACGCGTAGCCGCTGCCGCGGGTGGTGCGGGCGCGGTGTGCCCGCACCTTCTTCCTTTGAAGTTCCAGCCCCGGGGCGAGCGCGCGAATATAACTGGTTGCATGACTCGGACACCCACGGGCGCCGCGCCCGCCCCACTGCACTGGAAGCTCGTCATCGACGCCGCCGACCCGCACGCACAGGCCGACTTCTGGGCCGCCGCGCTGCACTACGAGGTCGAGGACAACAGCGCGTTGGTCGAACGGCTGCTGGAGCTCGGGGCGCTGCCGGGCGAGGCCACCGTCGAGTTCCACGGCCGCCCGGCCTTCCGGGATCTGATCGGCGTACGGCACCCCGACGACCCGTACGACGAGGAACGCGGCACCGGCCTGGGGCGGCGGCTGCTGTTCCAGCGGGTGCCCGAGGCCAAGTCCGGCAAGAACCGGCTCCACCTCGACCTGCATCCCGGCGAGGGCCGGCGCGCGGACGAGACGGAGCGGCTGAAGGGGCTCGGGGCGCGCGTGCTGCGGCATGTGCGGGAGCCCGCCGGGGAGTGGGTGGTGATGGAGGATCCGGAGGGCAACGTGTTCTGCGTGGCGTAGGGCGCCGGGTCAGCTCGGGGGTGGCGGGGACGCGTCACGGGCCCGTTCGGCCAGGCGGCCCATGCGGGCGCGGGCGGACTCCAGTTGCTCGATGTCGTCGACGGCGGGGCCCTCGTCGGCGGTGAGTTCGGTCCACAGGTCGATCAGGTCGCGGCCGAGCCGCAGGCCCCGCTCGGGGTCGCGGACCGCGCGCCAGGCGGCGGCCGCGCTCTGCACGTCGCCGTAGGCCGCCGCCGCGTCGCCGGCGCGGCGGCGGATGCGGGCGAGGCCGAGGGAGATATCGAAGGAACGGAGCGGATCGCCCGCCAAGTAGGCGATGTACGCGGTGAGTTCGCGCGCCCGCAGCACCTCGGGGTGCTCCGGGCCGAGCGTGCCGGACGCGTCCGCGACGGTGCGTTCGGCCAGGGCCGCCGCCTCCTCGATCCGGCCCTCCTTCACGGCCTCGTTGACCCGCGCCAGGGGTTCCGCGAGCAGGACGGCGCCCGCTTCACCGGCCGCGGTCCTGGGATCCTCCCCGAGCACCGCCTCGGCCACGGCGTCGAACCCGCGGGCGGGGGTGGGGGTGGGCCTGGGATCGGATTCGTCCAGGTCGAGGTCGGCCGCGTCGGGGGCCGGGCGCTGGCGCCGGCGCTGATGCCGGTACGGAGTCGCGGCGGACGCGGGGGCGCCGGGCGCGGGGGCGTGGTCGCCGGGCGCGGCCGGTTCCGGCCGCGCGTCGACGTCGGCCGGGCTCGCGTCCATCACCGGTGGCGGGCCGAACACCCCCGTGGGCGCGACGGCCGTACCGAGGGGCGTGTCACCCGCCGGTTCCGGCAGCGCCCGCAGCACGAACGTCGGCGCCGCCTCGGCGGACGGCACCTGCGGCTCGGGAACCGCCCGCATCGGGAAAGTGGGCGCGCGCTCGCCGTACGGCGTACCGCCACCGACCCGAGGCCCACCGTCCAACCCGGACCCCGGCAACTCCCGCGCAGGAAACACAGGACCCCCCTCAGCGGACGGCGCCGACAACTCCGGAACCCCACACATCGGGAAAACAGGCGCACTCTCGCCGTACGACGTACCGCCACCGACCCGAGGCCCACCATCCGACCCGGACCCCGGCAACTCCCCCGCAGGAAACACAGGACCCCCCTCAGCGGACGGCGCCGACAACTCCGGAACCCCACACATCGGGAAAACAGGCGCACTCTCGCCGTACGGCGTACCGCCGCCGGTCCTGGGCTCGCTGTGCGGCGCGGGCGGTGGGAACGCGGGGGCGGGCGGCAGGGAGGGCGGCACCGTGTCGGGCTCGCGGGCAGGGTCCGGGGCCTGCCTCAGTACGTGCGTCCCCCTGTCGTCCTCCGATCGCGGGGCCGGGCCCGGCCGGGGTGCGTCGGCCGGTGGGTCCGGCGGTGCCGTGCGCAGGGGTTCCGCGGCGAACGTGCTGGAGCCGTCGGTGTGGACCTGGAGGGGGACGACGTAGCCGATGCGCTCGTCGGTGACCGTGGCGAGGACGGGGTGGCCGGAGGCGAGGGCGATGCGGTGGAGGTGGCTCAGGACGGCCTGCTGGATCTCCTCGCCGGGAGCCGGGTGGACCGGTACGCCGCCGACCGAGGCCCCGGAGCCGTCCGCCGGCACATGGACGGCGACCGGCGTCGCCACGGGTGCCGCCGGCCGCGCGGCGCGCTCGTGTTCCCGTTTCTTCCCGCGGCTCAGTCGAGACATCGGCTCCCTCACTCGGATGAGTGCCATCCGGTCGTTCGCGTACATTCGAGTCTCTCCGCCCGCCTGCCCTCCCCGCGTCACCACGACGTCACAGACTCGCACCAGGAACCGCACTCCTGTGACGCGGGTAACGTTTCGCGGGCAAGGATCGTCGGGATGACGCGGGAGGGGGACAGCCATGCGGACAGACGTACGACAGGGACCGGAGATCTGGGTCCGCGGGCCGGTGACCGACGCCCGCGCCGAGGGTGGGTGGGAGAGCGGGCCGGAACGGCCCGCCGGCCGACCCGTCACGCCCCGCCGGTTCTCCTGGCTGGCCACCCACGGCGGCGCGGGCACGACCACGCTCGCGGCCGTCTACGGCGGTCACGACTGCGGACGCGCCTGGCCGGGGCCCGGCGCTCCGGAGTCGGTGCTGCTGGTCGCCAGGACCCACGCGGCCGGGCTGGACGCCGTCACCCGGGCCCTCGAGGTGTTCCGCGGGGGCGAGGCGCCCGCCGGACTCGACCTGGACGCCGTGGTGCTCGTCGCGGACGCGCCGGGCCGGCTGCCGCGGCGGCTCGCCCAGCGGGTGAAGCCGATCGAGTCCGTGATCGACGTCTACCGCGTCCCGTGGGTGGAGGCCTGGCGGCTGGGCGACCTGAGCGGAACGCCGCCGCGGGAGAGTGAACCGCTGGCCCGTCTCACCGGGGCGGGGAGCGCGCGGTCGGTCCCTACGCCGTGATGTCCTTCGCCGTGAACCGTGCCCAGGCCGCCGAGCCGAACACCGCCGCGTACAGGGCCTGCAACTCCAGGTTCTTCACCAGGCCGTCCCAGTAGACCGGCTCGCGCATGAGGTCGGCGAAGGACAGCCAGTAGTGGGGGAAGAGGTACGGCTGGATCGCGTGCAGCTGGGGGATCTGGTCGACGATCTGAACGGTGATCAGCAGGCCCACGGTCGTGGCCATCGCGGCGATCCCGCTGTTGGTCAGTGTCGAGACGAACAGGCCGAGGGCGGCGAGTCCGATCAGGGACGCGGCGACGACGAGGGCGATCAGCAGCGCCCGGCCGAGTCCGTCGGCGAAGCTGATCCGCGTGCCCGAGATGGTCGTCAGATCGCCGAGCGGGAACAGCAGGGCGCCCACGATGAGCGCCGAGACGGCGACCACGAGGGTGGCGACCAGACAGAAGGCCATCGTCGTGGCGTATTTGGCGAGCAGCAGGCGAGTGCGGCCGGCGGGGGCGACCAGCAGATAGCGCAGGGTGCCCGCGTTCGCCTCCCCGGCGACGGCGTCGCCGGCGATCACGCCCACGGCCATCGGCAGGAAGAACGGCAGGGTGGCGGCCAGCGCGGTGAAGACCAGGAACAGCCCGTTGTTGGTGACCTGCGCGATGAACGCCGGACCCTCGCCGCCCCCGCCGCCGACGGACGAGCCGTCCCTCGTCTCGATCCTGACGGCCACCCCGACCAGGACCGGCACACCGGCCAGCACGCCCAGCAGCGCGAGGGTGCGCCAGCGCCGGAAGGTGGTCACCAGCTCGCTGCGCAGCAGCCCGAAGGTCCACAGCCCGCGCGGGGCGCGCACGCCCACGTCCGCGGCCTGCCTCGGCGACACCTCAGCCCGCGACATCGAAGCCCTCCCCCGTGAGTGCCACGAACGCGTCCTCCAGCGAGGCCCGTTCGACCCCGAAACCTCGTACGCGGACGCCCGCCGTCACCAGTGCGGCGTTCACGTCGGCGAGGTCGCGCTGCGGTGGGTCGCCGGACACCCGGTCCTCGCCCGCGACGACGTCGCCGGCGCCCTGTTCCTTCAGCACCCGGGCCGCCTCCCCCGTGTCGGGCGTGATCACCACCAGCCGGCCGCGCGCTCCGGCGGCCAGTTCCGCCACGGCTCCCTGGGTGATCAGCCGCCCCCGCGCCATGACCGCCGCGTGGGTGCACACCTGCTCGATCTCGTCCAGCAGATGGGAGGAGAGGAAGACGGTCGTGCCGTCGGAGGCCAACTCCCGGACCAGGGAGCGGATCTCGCGCATGCCCTGCGGGTCGAGACCGTTGGTCGGCTCGTCCAGGACGAGCAGTCTGCGCGGCTGGAGCAGCGCGGCTGCCAGCCCCAGGCGCTGTTTCATGCCCAGGGAGTAGGCCTTGGCCTTCTTGCCCGCCGCGGCCGTCAGGCCCACCCGGTCCAGGGCGGCGGCGACCCGGGCGCGCCGCGTGCGGGGGTCGGCGGTCGGGTCGGCGGCGTCGTAGCGCAGCAGGTTGTCCCGGCCGGACAGGAAGCCGTACAGGGCCGGGCCCTCGATGAGCGCGCCGACCTGCGGGAGCACGGTGCGCGAGGACCGGGGCATGGGGCGCCCCAGCACGCGCGCCGTGCCGGAGGTGGGCTCGATGAGCCCCATCAGCATGCGGATGGTGGTGGTCTTGCCCGAGCCGTTCGGGCCGAGGAAGCCGAAGACGCTGCCCGCCGGGACGGTCAGGTCGAGACCGTCGACGGCGAGCTGTCCGCCGCGGTAGCGCTTGGTGAGCCCGCGCGTGTGGATGACGCTGTCATCCCCCTCGTCCATCGGCTCCCTCGATTCCTCGTGCCCGTCGTGTCCTTACTGCCCGGTGTTCGCCGCCTTCACCAGTGTGTCCTTGGTGACGGCGCCGACGTACACCTTGCCGTCGTCCGTGATCAGCGCGTTGACCAGGCGGGTGGAGAAGACCGTGCCCTTGCCGAACTTGCCGTTGACCTGGTCGCCGAGCGAGCCGAGGAACCCGCTCAGGTCGCCCTTGCCGGAGGACGACGGGATGCCGCCCTTGTTGCCGGTGTCGATCACGGCGATGGAGTTCCAGCCCTTGCCGAGGACCTTCGGGCCGTTCTCGGCCGGGTCCTTGTGCGACGCGCCGGGCTCGTGGAACTGCCGGTCCGGGCCGGCCTTCCGCTCGGCGCCCTGCCCGGCGTCCTTCGCGGCGTCCTTCTCCTCGGTGACCTTCGCGCCCTTGGGGGGCGTGAAGTCGAAGGTCGAGGCGGCCGGCTTGGCGAAGCTGACCTGGGTGAAGCCCGCGTCCACCACGGCGGCGCCGCCGCTCGCCGGGGTGAGCGTGAACTTCAGCGGCAGCCCGGTCCTGGCGTCCACCGCGATGCTGATCGCACCGACCGTGGTGCCGGAGGCGTGCTTCGGCTCGATGACCAGCTTGTAGGCGTCGCGGCCGGCGACTTGCGCGGTGCCGTCGACCTTCACCGAGGTGGTGTCGTCGACCGCCTTCAGGGCCTCGTCGGCGAAGTCCTTGGGCGTGGCGGGGACCTCGTCCCGGTGCTTCTCGCCGCCGTCGGCCGCGGTGCCGTGGAAGACCTCGTTCGACTTGCTGTCGTAGCCCCAGACGTCCTTGCCGTTGTGGATGAGGCTGTACTCGGCGGCGCTCTCGATCAGCGAGACCTTCTGCCGGTCCTCGCCGTCGGCGGCGACGCGCAGGGTGTGCGTTCCGGAGGCCAGTTCGGGCAACTTTGACGTCGGGTCTGCCGACGAACCGTCACCACCCCCAACCGCGCCGGAGGCCAGGCCGCTCTCCAGGCCGCCGAGGTTCGGCAGGCCCAGGTCGGTGCTGACCTTGACCGTGCCGGACAGCTGCTGGACGTCCGACTTGGCGATCTTCTCGATGAGTTGCTGTGCGGTGATCTTCGGCAGGTCGGGGTCGCCGGACGCGGCGAGCGCGGGGACGAGCCCGATGGTCGCCGCCGCCACCCCCACCACCGTGACCGGGACGACGTAGCGCGCGGCCTTGCGGCGCCCCGTGCTCAGGTCGTCGGCTTCGGATTCGTTCGGTGCCATGTGTGCCCTACCTCCGTCATCGGCGGCGGCTGTCCTTCTGCACTGGGGTGTCACCCTCAGCCGCCATTCTCACCCAGATCGGTGAGGAGTGGTGTGGTCCGTGGTTTCCATCTGACCAAATCGGCGGGGCGGAAGCGTCAGACCCCGGAGCCAACTCCGTGTACGCCTGCGGTATGACACACAAAGGGCGACGCCTCCCCCACCCCGTAGGGGTAGACGTGGGGAGCGCCGCTCGAAGGGGCCGCCCGGCGGGGGCGGCCGGTGAGGTCGCGGAACCGGACGGGCGTCAGCCGGCCCGGTGCACCACCGCGTCGCACAGCTGAAGCAGTGCGGCCTTCGCCTCGCACTCCCGCAGCGGCGCCAGCGCGGCCCGCGCCTCCTCGGCGTAGCGCACGGTGTCCCGGCGGGCCTGCTCCAGCGCCGGGTGCGCCCGCAGTGCCGCCAGCGCCTCCGCGTGCCGCGCGTCGTCGCTCAGGTCGGAGTCCAGCAGCTCGCACAGGGCGATGTCCTCGGCCAGCCCCAGCCGGGCCGCGCGCTCGCGCAGCCGCAGCACCGGCAGGGTGGCGATGCCCTCGCGCAGATCGGTGCCGGGCGTCTTGCCCGACTCGTGCGAGTCGGAGGCGATGTCCAGGACGTCGTCCGCCAGCTGGAAGGCGACGCCCAGCCGCTCGCCGTACTGCGTCAGCACGTCCACGACCGTCTCGTCGGCGCCGGACATCATCGCGCCGAACCGGCACGACACCGCCACCAGCGACCCGGTCTTGCCGCCCAGCACGTCCAGGTAGTGGTCGACCGGGTCCCGGCCGTCCTGCGGGCCCGCCGTCTCCAGGATCTGCCCGGTGACCAGCCGCTCGAACGCCACGGCCTGCACCCGCACGGCCTCCGGGCCGAGGTCGGCGAGGATCTGCGAGGCGCGGGCGAAGAGGAAGTCGCCGGTCAGGACCGCGACCGAGTTGCCCCAGCGGGTGTTGGCACTGGCCACCCCGCGGCGCACGGCGGCCTCGTCCATCACGTCGTCGTGGTACAGCGTCGCCAGGTGGGTCAGCTCCACCACCACGGCCGAGGGCACGATCCCCGGCGCGTACGGATCCCCGAACCGGGACGCGAGCATCACGAGCAGTGGCCGGAACCGCTTCCCGCCCGCCCTGACGAGATGCTGGGCGGCGCCCGTGATGAACGGGACCTCACTCTTGGTGGCTTCGAGCAGCCCTTCCTCGACAGCCGCCAATCCGGCCTGGACATCGGCTTCGAGAGCCTGGTCCCGCACGCTCAGCCCGAATGGCCCGACGACGGTCACGAGGGGTCTCCTGTCTGCTGGTGTCTGCTGGGGATTACACGGTTTGTCGATAGGTCGCTGCCCTCACTCAAGTCAGCGTATCCGGTCACGTTTCGATCACCGATATCGCCCACCTATACGGGCCAGGCCACTTCACCCGACGTGACCACCATCACGTGTCGGCCACATGGCCCACGCACACTCACACATGAAGTCCGATTCACCCCTATTGGGGTTTCAATTCTCTTTAGTGGTATTTGCTCTTCGGTCGACCGAGCCGTGACTTGGGACACACCCCCTTCCGTCCGCACCATCTCTCACATTCCTCCACATTTCCTTTACGCCCAGCCGAGTTGAGCCTTGGCAGGTGCAAAGGATCAAGCACCACATACCCCCCAGACCAAGGTCAAACAGGACGATGTGTGATTCCGGCACTTGTTCGGGACATGTGCTCTCGCATACGTTCCCGGCACCGACGGGCGGACGCCGAATCCTGCCGCCGCCCGTAATCCCAACGACCCAATGAACCACGGCAGGAGCGGGGGACCCAGGTAAGTCGCCGGGCCGGGCGTCGTACGTACCGCGTACACCGCACCGGAACGGCTAGGGGTGAAGCCGCGCCCTTCAAGGCGCGGCCGGGCACCTCCCAGCCCGAACCCGACAGCTCACCTCGCAGGCGACGGAGAGGAATTCCCCCATGCCTGCAAACGGTCAGCGCCGCTCTTCCCGCACCGCCCGCCTCGTCCGCGCCCTCGCCGTCACCGGCACGGGCGCAGCCGTCCTCGCCGTGCCGCTGCTCGGCGCCACGACCGCGTCCGCGGCGACCCCGGCCACCGTCCGGACGGCCGCGAGCTTCGGCTACTCGAACAACCTCGACGGCTGGATCCGGGCCTCCCTGGCGATCATGGCGGAGAAGGGCATCCCGGGCTCCTACAACGGGATCCACCGCAACATCATCCGCGAGTCCTCCGGCAACCCGCGCGCCATCAACCTCTGGGACTCCAACGCCAAGAAGGGCATCCCTTCCAAGGGGCTGCTCCAGGTCATCGACCCGACCTTCCGGGCCTACCACGTGAACGGCACGTCCTGGGACATCTACGACCCGGTCGCCAACATCACCGCCGCCTGCAACTACGCGGCCAAGCGGTACGGCTCCATCGACAACGTCTTCGGCGCGTACTGACCGGACCGCGGCCGGCGCACAGACCGGCTAGTGCTGTGACCGGAAAGGTTTGCCGGGAAGCTCGCGGCGTCCGGTGCTGGGGGCACCTCCCACGCCGTTCGGGCAGTGGGGGAGCATCGCACAGCGGAGCATGACCCGCGGTACTGGACGTACTCGGGTGATGCGACAACGCGGCTGGGGGTCCCCCTGCTCGAAGAGCTTGGGGGAGCCGTGCCGGGCGTCGCGAGCCGGTGAACCTTTCGGGTCACAGCACTAGACAAACAGTCGTTCGAGGACGACGGCGATGCCGTCGTCCTCGTTCGACGTCGTGACCTCGTCGGCCACCGCCTTGAGCTCGGGGTGGGCGTTGGCCATCGCGACCCCGCGGGCGGCCCACTGGAACATCGGGATGTCGTTCGGCATGTCGCCGAAGGCGAGGGCGCTCTCGCGGCCCAGTCCCAGGTGTCCGGCGGCCAGTGCCAGTCCGGTCGCCTTGGTGATGCCGCATGGCTGGAGTTCGACGGTCCCGGGGCCCGACATGGTGACCGTGGCGAGGGAACCCACCGCGCCGCGGGCCGCCTCCGCCAGCTCGTCGTCGGACAGCACCGGGTGACGCAGCAGCACCTTGCTGATGGGCGCGCGCCACAGGTCGTCGCGCCGATCGACCCGTACGGCGGGCAGCGCCAGGTGCGGCATGAGATACCCCGGCTCGATGAGGGTGAGCCCCTCGACCCCGTCCTGGTCGACCGCGGCGTACACCTCCCCCACCTCGGCCTCGATCTTGCCGAGCGCGGTCTCGGCCTCCTCCCGGTCCAGGGTGACCGACCACAGCAGGCGGTCGCTGCCGGCGTCGTAGAGCTGTGCGCCCTGCCCGCACACCGCGAGCCCCGTGGTGCCGAGGACGTCGAGCAGTTCCCGCACTCTCGGTGCCGGCCGGCCGGTCACCACGAGGTGCCTGGCACCGGCGGCCGCCGCCCCCGCGAGCGCGGCGAGGGACCGTTCGGACACGGTGTGGTCGCCGCGCAGCAGCGTCCCGTCCAGGTCGGTGGCGATGAGGGCATATGCGAGGGCGGCCATGATCAGAGAATACGGATGCCCCGGCCCGCCGACTCGACCGGAGCCGGACGACCGCGACGGCCACCGTGCTCCCGGCTCCCTTCATTCAACTCCCTTACCGATGAGGGAGCTTCGGCACCGCGGACGAGGTGGCCCTCAACCGTGCGCCACCGCAAGGTGTGCGGCCAGCCGCGGCGAGGCGTACTCCGTGCCGCACACGAACCGCATCACCGGCCCGTACGAGGCCGCCGCCGGCAACCCCGTGAAGTAGAGGCCGGGTACCGAGGAGACGTAGCCTGCGCCGAGCCTCGGGGCGCCACGGCTGACCGCGAGTCCGGTGCGCAGCTCGTGGCCGAGGAAGCCCATCGCGGCGATGTCGACGCGGTAGCCGGTGGCCGCCATGACGTGGTCCGCCTCCAGTTCCCGGCTCTCGCCCGCGAGGGTGCGCACCGTCAGTACCGGACGCCCGCCCGTGACCTCGGCGCGCACGATGCCGCTCACCTCGTGGACCGGTACCGCCGACTCGAAGCGTTCGCGCAGCCACCAGGCGCCGAGCGGGCCGAGGACCCGGCGGACCAGATGGTGGCGGACCCCGGCCGGGAGGTACCGGAAGGGCTGCGGGTGGTAGCTCAGCGCCCACAGCGACCAGGCGCGGCCGAACGGCGACTCGGGCCGGAACCTCGGCTGCTCCCAGGGCGGGGCGCCGAAGGCGACCGCGCCTCGGCCCCGCGCCACCACCCGCACCCGCGCGCCGGCCTCCGCCGCGAGCACCGCCGTCTCCAGCGCGGACTGGCCGGCGCCGACGACGATCAGCTCCTTCCCGGCGAACCGGCCGAGGTCGTGGTGCTGGGAGCTGTGCGAGAGCGGCCCGGTGGGCGTGGGGCCGTCCGGCACCGCCGCGGCCAGCTCCGGCGGCAGATGGGACAGGCCCGACAAGCCCGTCGCCACCACGACCGCTCGGGCGGTGAACTGCTCCCCGGAGTCCGGCTTCAGCTCGAAGCCGCCGCCCGGCCGCCGGTCGACCGACACCACCCGCACCCCCTCCAGCTCGGGCACCAGCCTGCGCTGGAACCACTCGCCGTAGGCGATGAAGGTCTCCACCGGGATGATGTCCTCGTCGGTCACCAGCGGTCCGATGCCGGCCGCGGCGCAGTAGTCGGCGAGGGTGTGGCCGCGCTGCGGGCAGTCGATGCCGGAGGCGGCCGGGGTCGACTTCAGCAGCATCCCGGCGGGCATGTGGTCGCGCCAGGCGACCATGGGCTCTCCGAAGACGCGGACCGGGATGCCCCGGGCGCGCAGATGGGCGGCGGTGGACAGGCCGAACGGCCCGGCACCGATGACTGCCACCGGTTGGTTCACGAAGTCCCTCCCCAGGACGCACTCACGTCACTTCGTGGGCCGGCTCGGGCGGCGGGACGGGCCGCCCGCACACGGTCGTGCTCCGCCCTAACCGGTCGTGCCGCCGCGGCGGTTGGTCCGCCACAGCTGATAGAGATGCCGGGCGCCCGGCCGCACGAAGCGGGCGAGCATCGTGAGGAACGGCAGCGGGTCGTCGCCCGCGAGCCAGGCCAGCTCCGTGCCGCTCGCCCTCGCCGGCGCGTGCGGCGTGGTGTAGCCGCTGCGGCGGTAGGCGAGCAGGGCGGGCAGGTCGATGTTCTCCACGACGTACCGGTGGCCGACGCGCTGCTCGCCCTCCGGGACGGGCCGCCCGGTCAGGTCGAGGTGCATGGCACGGACGACGTCCACGCCCGACTCGCTCTCGAAGAGGCGGAACTGCGCGCCCATGCGCGGATTGAAGTCGAGGAGCTTGTACTGCCCGTCGCGCCGGTCGAAACGCAGGTCGAGGTCGACGATGCCGGTGAAGCCGATCTGCTTGATGAACCGCGCGGCGAGGTCGGCGAGTTCCGGGTTGTCGACGACGTACGCGTTCGCCGTCATGCCCGCGTGCGGCGGCCAGGAGCGGACCTTGACGCCGGTGAACATCGCGAGCGGGACCGAGTTCCGGTCGAAGTAGGCGTGCACGATCCAGTCCTCGGCCTCCTCCCGCGGCAGATACTCCTGGAGGATCACGCCCGGCCGCTCGCCCCAGTCCCGGGCCAGGGCCAGCAGGCCCTCGCGGCTGTTGATCCTCGTGGTGCCGTTCACCGCGGGGCTGCTGCGCCGGACGAACGCCTCGCGGTTCTTGGCCACCACCGGGAAGCGGGCCTTCTCGGCGAACGCCACGATGTCGTCGTACGACTGCGGGAAGGCGGCCGTGGGGCTCGGAATGCCGTGCTCCACGCACAGTTCGTGCAGGCCCTGCTTGCTGGCCAGGCGCCGCGGCAGACCGGGGGCGACGGGCGGGAAGAGGAAGTGGCCTTCGAGTTCGCCCTGGTGCTCGGCGATCAGGACGGCGGCCTCCTCGTCGGTGGGCACCAGGACGGTGGGCCGGCCGATGCGGCGGCCGATCCGCAGCAGGCCCTCCACCAGACGGTCCGCGCCCTCCGTGCCCCTGGTCGGCCAGACGAACGCGCGTTTGAGATAACGGGACGAGGCCGCCGGTGTGTAGGCGTCCTCGGTGATCGCGTACATCGGCACGCCCAGACGGCCGAGGCTGCGGATCGCGCCCACCCCGCCGTGGTGCAGCGGGTAGTCGCCGAACTTCACGATCAGGCCCGGGACCTCACGGTCGGCCCGGAAAGGCACACTGACGGCATTCCTGGCCACGGGTCCCCCCACGTGTCCCCCCTATGGAGCGGACCCACCCCGTCCGCGTCCCCAGAGGACGCTAAGCCGGAATTGCCCCCTCCCACAAGGCCAATTCGGACATTGCAAACTCTTTAGACACTGCCCAAGACATGCGACGCCCCCGTAACGTGTGGCCCGATCACATGGAATTCCGGAAAGGAAGGCAGTACCCATGCCCCCCTTCGAGGTCCCCGAGGGCGACCCCTTCGGTCCGCACAACCTTCCCTACGGCGTCTTCTCCCGCGCCGGGTCATCGGAGAGGACCGTGGGCGTCCGGCTCGGCGACCACGTGCTCGACGCGGGGGCGGCGGCGCGGGCACTCGGTTCGCCGTACGCCGGCCTGCTCGCGCGGCCGACCCTGAACCCACTGCTGGCCGCGGGCCGCACCGCGTGGTCCGACGTGCGGCGCGCGCTGACGTCGTGGGTGACGGTGCCGGCCCACCAGGAGACCGTCGCGCCCTTCCTGCACCCGCTGTCCTCGGTGACCCTGCACCTCCCCTTCGAGGTCGCGGACTACGTCGACTTCTACGCCTCGGAGAACCACGCCCGGAACGTGGGGCAGATCTTCCGCCCGGACGCCGAGGACTCGCTGACGCCCAACTGGAAGCACCTGCCGATCGGCTACCACGGCCGCTCCGGCACGGTGGTGGTCTCCGGCACGGACGTGCTGCGCCCGTCGGGCCAGCGGAAGGCTCCCACGGATCCCGCGCCGGTGTTCGGCCCCTCGGTCCGGCTGGACATCGAGGCGGAGGTCGGCTTCGTGGTGGGCGCGCCCTCGCGGATGGGGCAGCCGGTCGCGCTCGGCGACTTCCGCGAGCACGTCTTCGGGCTGTGCCTGCTGAACGACTGGTCGGCGCGCGACATCCAGGCCTGGGAGTACGTCCCGCTCGGGCCCTTCCTCGGCAAGTCCTTCGCCACGTCGGTGTCGGCGTGGATCACTCCGCTGGACGCACTGGAGGAGGCGCGGGTGGCCCCGCCGCGGCGGACGCACCCGCTGCTGCCCTACCTCGACGACTCCGCGGACGAGCCCGGCGGTTACGACCTGCGGATCTCCGTCGCGATCAACGGCCACGTGGTGTCCGAGCCGCCCTTCTCCACCATGTACTGGACGGCCGCACAGCAGCTCGCCCACATGACGGTCAACGGCGCGTCCCTGCGCACGGGCGACCTGTACGGCTCGGGCACGGTGAGCGGACCCGCCGAGCACGAGCGCGGCTCGCTGCTGGAGCTGACCTGGAACGGCCGGGAGCCGTTGGAGCTCCCCGACGGCAAGCGGGCGTTCCTGGAGGACGGCGACGTGGTGACGCTCTCGGCCTGGGCACCGGGCGCGGACGGCACGCGGGTGGGGCTCGGGGAGGTGACGGGGCGGATCGTCTCGGGCTGAGAGGAGCCCTGCGGCCCTTCCCACGCCGGGGATTTGGTGGTGGCGGACCCCTGACTCCCGGTGCCCGTGGCCGTCATACTGGCGGCAGGCCGTGCGCGCCCGGCGCGCCGGCCGGCCGCACAGCACCGCTCCACCGCACGACCCCGACACCCGCCCACCTCCGACGAGGATCCGGAGTCCGAGGCATGACCGCCTGCCTGCTCCTGCTGAGCGCCGTCGCACTGACGCTCGCCGTGCCGGTCCCCCGCACACTGGCCCGGGCGGGGTGGCCCGAACGGGAGCCCGTCGTCGCGCTGTGGGTGTGGCAGTGCCTGGTCGCCACCGTCCTGCTGTGCTGCCTCGCGGGGCTCGTGCTGGGCACCGCGGCCGTCTTCGGCACCGTTCACGACCGGGTCTTCGCCCCCGCGCCGCCGGCCGTGACGGCCGCCTACGACCTTTCGGTGGCGCCGGTCTGGGCCGCCGGCCTCACCCTGCTGCTGGCCGGCGGCGCCGCCTGGACCACCGCGATGCTCGCCCGCGAGCTCGTCGAGGCCCGCCGCCGGCGCGGCCTGGCCCTCGCGCACCTGCGCGAACGCGCCCCCGATCTGCCCGCGGGCCTTCCGTCGGCCCGCGGACCGCTGCTGGTGCTGGAGGACGAGTACCCCGACGCCTGGTGGATGCCCGGTCACCCGCCCCAGCTCGTCGTCACCACCGGCGCCCTGCACCGGCTCACCGGCCACCAGCTCGACGCCGTCCTCGCGCACGAGCGCGGCCACGCCCGCGCCCACCACGACTGGCTGCTGCACCTGTCGACCGCGCTGGCGACCGGCTTCCCGCACATCCCGCTGTTCACGCAGTTCTGCGAGCAGACCCACCGCCTGGTCGAACTGGCCGCCGACGACTCGGCCTCCCGCCGCCACGGCCACCTCACCACGGCCCTCGCCCTGATCGAGCTCAACCAGCACCGCGGGGTACTGTCCTGCGCCTCCAGCAACCGGCTGCTGAGCGAGCGGGTGGACCGCCTGCTGGAGCCCCCGCCGCGGCTGGACCGCAGGCGCCGGGCGCTGACCACGGCGGTCGCGGCCCTGGTGCCGCTGCTCCCGCTCCTGATCACGTTCGCCCCCGGCCTGACGGCACTGGGCTGAGCAGCGGCCCCTCGCCGTGACCGGCGCGGCGCGGCTATATCCAGTCGTCCGGTTCCGGCTCGGGCAGGCCCTCCACCGGTTCCGGCTCGCCCACGCCGGCCGTCCCTGTCCCGGCCGTTCCTGATCCGGCCGTCCCCGTGCCGACCGCGGCGGAGTCGCCGGACGGGCCGGCCAGCGACTCCAGCACCGCGAGCACGCCCTCCCCGTACGTCGCCAGCTTCTTCTCGCCGACGCCGCCGACCGTGCCGAGCTGTGCCACGGACGTCGGCCAGATCGTGACGATCTCCCGGAGCGTGGCGTCGTGGAAGATGACGTACGCCGGGACGCCCTGCTCGCGGGCCTGTTCGGCGCGCCAGGCGCGCAGGGCCTCGAAGGCGGGAAGCAGTTCCTCGGGCAGCTCGGCCGCCGTCGCCCTGGGCTTGCGGTCGTCCCGGGCGGCCGAAGCCCGCGACGCGGCCGGCTTCTTCGGCTCCTTGCGCAGCGGCACCTCCCGCTCCCTCCGCAGCACCGACCCGCTGCTGTCGGTCAGCACCAGCGTGCCGTACTCGCCCTCGACGGCGAGCAGCCCCTGTGCCAGCAGCTGCCGTACGACACCCCGCCATTCGCCCTCGGTCAGCTCGTCGCCGATGCCGAACACGGACAGCTGGTCGTGGTCGAACTGGATCACCTTGCCGGTGCGCTTGCCGAGCAGGATGTCGATGATCTGGCCCGCGCCGAACTTCTGCCCCCGCTCCCGCTTCAGCCGCACCACCGTCGACAGCACCTTCTGGGCCGCGATCGTGCCGTCCCAGGTCTCGGGCGGGGTCAGGCAGGTGTCGCAGTTGCCGCAGCCGGCCGCGCCCGGTTCCTGGCCGAAGTAGGCGAGGAGCTGGCCGCGGCGGCACCGGGCCGTCTCGCACAGGGCGAGCATCGCGTCCAGGTGGGCCTGGGCCCGGCGGCGGAACGCCTCGTCGCCCTCACCGGACTGGATGAGCTTGCGCTGCTGTACGACGTCGTTCAGGCCGTAGGCCATCCAGGCCGTCGACGGCAGGCCGTCCCGGCCCGCGCGGCCCGTCTCCTGGTAGTAGCCCTCCACGGACTTGGGAAGGTCCAGGTGGGCGACGAACCGGACGTCGGGCTTGTCGATACCCATGCCGAAGGCGATGGTGGCGACCACGACCAGGCCGTCCTCGCGCAGGAAGCGGGACTGGTGCGCCGCGCGGGTGCCCGCGTCCAGGCCCGCGTGGTACGGCACCGCCTCGACGCCGTTGCGGGTGAGGAACTCGGCCGTCTTCTCCACCGAGTTGCGCGACAGGCAGTACACGATGCCCGCGTCGCCCGGGTACTCCTGGCGAAGGAAGGTCAGCAGCTGCTTCTTGGCGTCGGCCTTGGGGACGATCCGGTACTGGATGTTGGGCCGGTCGAAGCTGGCCACGAAGTGCCGGGCCCCCGGCATGTTCAGCCGCTGGGTGATCTCCTGATGCGTGGCGTGGGTGGCCGTCGCGGTGAGCGCGATCCGCGGCACGTCCGGCCAGCGCTCGCCCAGCAGTGACAGCGCCAGGTAGTCGGGGCGGAAGTCGTGGCCCCACTGGGACACGCAGTGCGCCTCGTCGATGGCGAAGACGGAGATCTTGCCGCGGGAGAGCAGGTCGAGTGTGGTGTCCAGGCGCAGCCGCTCCGGTGCCAGGTAGAGCAGGTCGAGCTCGCCGGCCAGGAACTCCGCCTCGACCACCCGGCGCTCGTCGAAGTCCTGCGTGGAGTTCATGAACCCGGCGCGCACGCCCAGCGCCCGCAGCGCGTCCACCTGGTCCTGCATCAGCGCGATGAGCGGCGACACCACGACGCCCGTACCGGGCCTGACCAGGGACGGAAGCTGGTAGCACAGCGACTTGCCGCCACCGGTGGGCATGAGCACGACGGCGTCGCCGCCCGCCACCACATGCTCGACGACCGCTTCCTGCTCGCCCCGGAAGTCCTCGTACCCGAAGACCCGGCGCAGCGTCGCCAGCGCCTCGCTCTCCGTCACTGACATGTCGATGACACCATCCGTCCCACCCATCGCCTCGTCCCCCACACCTCGCTCCTCGACCACTGCCTCCACGATAGGGGCCCGCACGGACACCCCCGGACTTGTCCACAGGCCGGCCCCATCACCCCCGGTCACCGGCACGACAGTCGTTCACACGTACGCGGGAGACTCGTCCGTATCCGCCCGCCGGTGTGAATGAACCGGCGAGACTGCCTCCTGCGGGAGCGATGAACGCCGCACCGCATGCCGCCGAGCCCGCCTGGCCGGTCCCCCCTGAGGGTGGATGGACCGCTGATGATCTGGACGGCCTCCCGAACCTGCCGGCACATACCCAGCTGATCGACGCGAGTCCGGTTTTTCCGTGCCCGCACTCGGTCTTTCACGAGCGCGCGATGAGCTTCTTCGCCCGGCACTTCGACAGCGCCGCGCCGCCCGAGCTCGAGGCGTTCTGCAGGTTCACCGTCGACATCGACCGGCAGAACAGACCCGAACCGGATGTGGCCGTCGTACGGAGCGACGCCCTGGGCAGCCACGAACGGACCCGAGTCCCCGCGACAGCTGTCGTACTGGTCGTCGAGGTCGTCGGACCGGACTCCGTCTCCCGGGATCGTGAGACCGAGCCGCTGAAGTACGCGCGGGCCAAGATCCCCCACTACTGGCGGGTAGAGAACGAGGGCGGCCGCGCCGCGGTGCATGTCTTCGAACTGGAACCCACGACCGGCTCCTACACCAGCGTCGGCATCTTCAGGGGGCGGATGAAGGTGGACGCCCCGTTCTCCGTGGACCTGGACCTCACCGGGATCAGGACGCGCCACGGCAAGGGCGAGTAGGTCCGAGCACGCTGAAACGCGGTGTCCCGGCCCCGTCAGGGGGCCGGGACACCGCGTTCCGCGCTGCCTCAGCGCACGAACACTCCCGCCTGGTCGGCCAGGTCCAGGAAGTACTGCGGGGCCACGCCGAGTACCACCGTGACCGCCACGCCCACGCCGATCGCGGTCATCGTCAGCGGGGACGGCACCGCCACCGTCGGACCCTCCGGGTGGGGATCGCTGAAGAACATGAGCACGATGACGCGGATGTAGAAGAAGGCCGCGATCGCCGACGAGATCACACCGATCACGACCAGCGGCACCGCGCCACCCTCGGCCGCCGCCTTGAACACCGCGAACTTCCCGGCGAAGCCGGAGGTCAGCGGAATGCCCGCGAAGGCCAGCAGGAACACCGCGAACACGGCCGCCACCAGCGGGGAACGCCGGCCCAGCCCCGCCCACTTGGACAGGTGCGTCGCCTCGCCGCCCGCGTCGCGCACCAGCGTGACCACGGCGAACGCGCCGATCGTCACGAAGGAGTACGCGGCCAGGTAGAACAGGACGGACGAGACGCCGTCCTTCGAGGTCGCGATGACACCGGCGAGGATGAAGCCCGCGTGCGCGATCGACGAGTACGCGAGCAGCCGCTTGATGTCGGTCTGCGTGATCGCGACGATCGCACCGCCCAGCATGGTGACGATCGCGACCCCCCACATGACCGGCCGCCAGTCCCACCGCATGCCCGGCAGGACGACGTACAGCAGCCGCAGCAGCGCGCCGAAGGCCGCCACCTTGGTGGCCGCCGCCATGAACCCGGTGACCGGGGTCGGAGCGCCCTGGTAGACGTCCGGCGTCCACATGTGGAACGGGACCGCGCCCACCTTGAACAGCAGACCCATCACGACCATCGCGGCGCCGATGAGCAGCAGCGCGTCGTTGCCCATGGTGTTGGCGAGTGCCGGGTCGACGTTCGGCACGTTGCCGTCGACGACCTGCGCGATCCGGGCGTAGGACACCGAGCCCGCGTACCCGTACAGCAGCGCGATGCCGAAGAGGGTGAACGCGGAGGCGAAGGCGCCCAGCAGGAAGTACTTGACCGCGGCCTCCTGCGACATGAGCCGCTTGCGGCGGGCCAGCGCGCACAGGAGGTACAGCGGCAGGGAGAAGACCTCCAGGGCCACGAACAGGGTCAGCAGGTCGTTGGCCGAGGGGAACACCAGCATGCCGGCGACCGCGAAGAGCAGGAGCGGGAAGACCTCGGTGGTGGTGAAACCGGCCTTGACCGCGGCCTTCTCGCTCTCGCCGCCCGGTACCGCCGCCGCCTGCGCGGCGAAGGAGTCGACGCGGTTGCCGTGCGCCGCCGGATCCAGTCGCCGCTCGGCGAAGGTGAACAGGGAGACCAGGCTCGCCAGCAGGATCGTGCCCTGGAGGAAGAGCGAGGGTCCGTCGACGGAGATGGCCCCCATGGCCGCGATGTGCGCCTTGGTGGTGCCGTATCCGTCCGCCGCGAGCGCGACGACCGCGGCGAACGCGGCGGCGAGCGCGACGACGGACACGAACACCTGCGCGTAGTAGCGCGACCTGCGCGGGACGAACGCCTCGATGAGCATTCCGACGATCGCCGCGCCCACGACGATCAGGGTGGGCGACAACTGCCCGTATTCGATCTTCGGCGCCTCGATCTTCGAGATCGGGTCGGCCGCGGTTGTCCACAGGCTGTGGACGGCTGCTCCGCTCACTTGGCCGCCTCCACTGCGGGCTTCGGGTCGGTCTTGTGTACGTCGGACATGGTCTGCTGGACCGCCGGGTTGACGATGTCCGTGACAGGCTTCGGATAGACACCCAGGAAGATCAGCAGCACCACCAGCGGTGCCACGACCACCAGTTCCCGCACCCGCAGGTCCGGCATCGCCGAGACCTCCGGCTTCACGGGGCCGGTCATCGTCCGCTGGTACAGGACGAGCGTGTACAGCGCGGCGAGCACGATGCCGAAGGTGGCGACGATGCCGATCGCCGGATAGCGCGTGAACGTGCCGACCAGCACCAGGAACTCACTGACGAAGGGCGCCAGTCCCGGCAGGGACAGGGTGGCGAGGCTGCCGATCAGGAACGTGCCGGCGAGCACCGGAGCGACCTTCTGCACACCCCCGTAGTCGGAGATGAGCCGGGAACCGCGCCGGGAGATCAGGAAGCCGGCGATCAGCATGAGCACGGCCGTCGACAGACCGTGGTTGACCATGTAGAGCGTCGCTCCGGACTGGCCCTGGCTGGTCATCGCGAAGATGCCCATGATGATGAAGCCGAAGTGCGAGATCGACGCGTACGCGATCAGGCGCTTGATGTCCCGCTGGCCCACCGCGAGCAGCGCCCCGTAGATGATGCTGATCAGGGCGAGGACGAGGATGGCCGGCGTGGCCCACTTGCTCGCCTCCGGGAACAGCTGGAGGCAGAAGCGGAGCATCGCGAAGGTGCCCACCTTGTCCACGACCGCGGTGATGAGGACGGCGACCGGAGCGGTCGACTCCTGCATCGCGTTGGGCAGCCAGGTGTGCAGCGGCCACAGCGGCGCCTTCACCGCGAAGGCGAAGAAGAAGCCGAGGAACAGCCAGCGTTCGACGTCGGTCGCCATGTGCAGCGAGCCGTTGGCGCGGGCCTGCGCGATCTCGGTGAGCGAGAAGCTCCCGGCGACCACGTACAGCCCGATCACCGCGGCCAGCATGATCAGACCACCGGTCAGGTTGTAGAGCAGGAACTTCACCGCCGCGTACGACCGCTGGGTCGACGCCGTCTCCTCGCCGTGCTCATGGGCACGGTCCCCGAAGCCGCCGATGAGGAAGTACATCGGGATCAGCATGGCTTCGAAGAAGATGTAGAAGAGGAAGACGTCGGTGGCCTCGAAGGAGATGATCACCATCGCCTCGACGGCCAGGATCAGGGCGAAGAAGCCCTGCGTCGGCCGCCAGCGGCGGCTTCCGGTCTCCAGCGGGTCGGCGTCGTGCCAGCCGGCCAGGATCACGAACGGGATGAGCAGGGCGGTCAGCCCGATCAGCGCCACCCCGATGCCGTCCACGCCCAGCTCGTACCTGACGCCGAAGGACGAGATCCAGGAATGGGACTCGGTGAGCTGGTAACGGGCGCCGCCCGGATCGAAGCGGACCAGGACGGTGACGGCCAGCGCGAGCGTGGCCAGCGAGGCGACCAGCGCGAGCCACTTCGCGGCGGTGCGCCGGGCGGCCGGCACGGCGGCCGTGGCGATGGCCCCGAGAGCCGGGAGCACCGCCGTCGCTGTCAGCAGAGGAAAGGACATCGGTATCAGACCGCCCTCATCAGCAGGGTCGCGGCGACCAGCAGTGCCGCACCGCCGAACATCGAGACCGCGTAGGAGCGCGCGAAGCCGTTCTGCAGCCGGCGCATCCGCCCGGACAGGCCGCCGACCGAGGCCGCCGTGCCGTTGACGACTCCGTCGACCAGGGTGTGGTCGACGTAGACCAGGGACCGCGTGAGGTGCTCGCCGCCGCGGACCAGGACGATGTGGTTGAAGTCGTCCTGGAGCAGGTCCCGCCGGGCGGCCCGGGTGAGCAGCGAGCCGCGCGGGGCGACGACCGGGACCGGCTTGCGGCCGTACTGGGCCCAGGCGATGGCCACGCCGACGACCAGGCACACCATCGTCGCGCCGGTGACCGTCCACGCGCTGAGCGGCGAGTTGCCCTCGCTGTGCCCGGTGACCGGCTCCAGCCAGTGCAGGAAGCGGTCGCCGATGCTGAAGAACGCGCCGCCCAGGACCGAGCCGACGGCGAGCACGATCATCGGGATCGTCATGGCCTTCGGCGACTCGTGCGGGTGCGGCTCGTTGCCGTTCTCGTCGGGCTGCCAGCGCTTCTCGCCGAAGAACGTCATCAGCATCACGCGCGTCATGTAGAACGCCGTGATGGCCGCGCCCAGCAGGGCCGCGCCGCCGAGGATCCAGCCCTCGGTGCCGCCCTTGGCGAAGGCCGCCTCGATGATCTTGTCCTTGGAGAAGAAGCCGGACAGGCCCGGGAAGCCGATGATGGCGAGGTAGCCGAGGCCGAAGGTGATGAAGGTGACCGGCATGTACGCGCGCAGCCCGCCGTACTTGCGCATGTCCACCTCGTCGTTCATGCCGTGCATGACCGAACCGGCGCCGAGGAACAGCCCGGCCTTGAAGAAGCCGTGCGTCACCAGGTGCATGATCGCGAAGACGTAGCCGATGGGGCCGAGGCCCGCGGCCAGCACCATGTAGCCGATCTGCGACATGGTCGAGCCGGCCAGCGCCTTCTTGATGTCGTCCTTCGCGCAACCGACGATCGCACCGAACAGCAGCGTGACCGCGCCGACGACGGTGACCACCAGCTGCGCGTCGGGCGCCGCGTTGAAGATCGCCGCGGAGCGGACGATGAGGTAGACGCCCGCCGTCACCATGGTCGCGGCGTGGATGAGGGCCGAGACCGGGGTCGGGCCCTCCATCGCGTCCCCGAGCCAGGACTGCAGCGGCACCTGGGCGGACTTGCCGCACGCGGCGAGCAGCAGCATCAGCGCGATCGCGGTGAGCTTGCCCTCGGTGGCGCCGCCCACGAGACCGGGTTCGGCGTGGGTGCCGAGCAGCGGTCCGAAGGCGAAGGTGCCGAACGTCGCGAACATCAGCATGATCGCGATGGACAGGCCCATGTCGCCGACCCGGTTGACCAGGAAGGCCTTCTTCGCCGCGGTCGCCGCGCTGGGCTTGTGCTGCCAGAAGCCGATCAGCAGGTAGGAGGCGAGACCGACGCCCTCCCAGCCGACGTACAGCAGCAGGTAGTTGTCGGCGAGGACGAGCACCAGCATCGCCGCGAGGAACAGGTTGAGGTAGCCGAAGAAGCGGCGGCGCCGCTCGTCGTGCTCCATGTACGCGACCGAGTACAGGTGGATCAGCGAGCCGACACCGGTGATCAGCAGGACGAACGTCATCGACAGCTGGTCGAGACGGAACGTGACGTCCGCCTGGAAGCCGGACACCGGGATCCAGCTGAACAGGTGCTGGGTCAGGGTCCGTTGGTCGGCGCTTCTGCCGAGCAGGTCGGCGAAGAGGACCAGGCCGATCACGAAGGAGACGGCCGCGAGCAGGGTGCCGAGCCAGTGGCCGACAGCGTCGAGTCGCCGCCCGCCGACCAGGAGGACGGCCGCTCCGAGCAGGGGCGCCGCGATCAGCAGCGCAATCAGGTTCTCCACGATTCTTCCGACCCCTTACAGCTTCATCAGGCTGGCGTCGTCGACCGAGGCCGAGTGACGGGAACGGAACACCGACACGATGATCGCGAGCCCGACCACGACCTCCGCCGCGGCGACGACCATCGTGAAGAACGCGATGATCTGGCCGTCGAGGTTGCCGTGCATCCGCGAGAAGGTGACGAGCGCGAGGTTGCAGGCGTTCAGCATCAACTCGATGCACATGAAGACCACGATGGCGTTGCGCCGGATCAGCACGCCGGTGGCGCCGATCGTGAACAACAGGGCGGCGAGATAGAGGTAGTTCACAGGGTTCACTTCGACGCCTCCTCGGGCCGCTTGAAGGCCGTCGGCTCGATCGCGGTGCGCTCCAGGCGTTCCGCGGCGCGCTGCTCCAGGGCCTTGAGGTCGTTGAGGGCCTCGGCCGAGACGTCACGGATCTGCCCGCGCTCGCGCAGCGTCTTGCTGACGGTGAGCTCGGACGGGGTGCCGTCGGGCAGCAGTCCGGCGATGTCCACGGCGTTGTGCCGGGCGTAGACGCCGGGCGCGGGCAGCGGCGGTACGTGCCGTCCCTCGCGCACGCGCTGCTCGGCCAGCTCGCGCTGGGTCTTGGCCCGCTCGGTGCGCTCCCGGTGGGTGAGCACCATGGCGCCGACGGTGGCCGTGATCAGCAGCGCGCCGGTGAGCTCGAAGGCGAAGACGTACCGGGTGAAGAGGAGGGAGGCCAGGCCCTCCACGTTGCCGCCCGCGTTGGCCCTGCCGGTGCCGTTGAACTCCTTCAGGGAGGCGTTGGCGATGCCCGCGACGAGCAGGACGCCGAAGCCGAGCCCGCACAGCAGGGCCAGCCAGCGCTGGCCCTTGATGGTCTCCTTCAGGGAGTCCGCCGCGGTCACGCCGACGAGCATCACCACGAACAGGAACAGCATCATGATCGCGCCGGTGTAGACGACGATCTGCACGATGCCCAGGAAGTAGGCGCCGTTGGTGAGGTAGAACACCGCCAGGACGATCATGGTGGCGGCCAGGCACAGCGCGCTGTGCACGGCCCTCTTCATGAAGACGGTGCACAGGGCGCCGATCACCGCGACGGTGCCGAGTACCCAGAACTGGAAAGCCTCTCCGGTGGAGGTGGAGTAGGCGGCGAGCTGCGCGCTCATGCGTCAGCCCCCTGTTCTTCGGCCGCGCTCGAAGGGCCTGCCAAGTGACCCTGTTCTCCCTTGGAGACGGCGACCTGGCGCACCGTGCCCGGCGCGGCCTCCGTCACCAGGCCGCGGTAGTAGTCCTGCTCGTCCGTCCCCGGGTAGATGGCGTGCGGTGTGTCGACCATGCCCTCTTCGAGACCGGCGAGCAGCTGCTCCTTGGTGTAGATGAGGTTGGCGCGGCTGGAGTCGGCCAGTTCGAACTCGTTGGTCATCGTCAGCGCGCGCGTGGGGCACGCCTCGATGCACAGGCCGCACAGGATGCAGCGGGCGTAGTTGATCTGGTAGACGCGGCCGTACCGCTCGCCCGGCGAGTAGCGTTCCTCGTCGGTGTTGTCGGCGCCCTCCACGTAGATGGCGTCGGCGGGGCAGGCCCAGGCGCACAGCTCGCAGCCGACGCACTTCTCCAGGCCGTCCGGATGGCGGTTGAGCTGGTGCCGTCCGTGGAAGCGCGGAGCCGTGGTCTTCTGCTGCTCCGGGTACTGCTCGGTCAGCCGCTTCTTGAACATGGCCTTGAAGGTCACGCCGAAGCCGGCCACGGGGTTCTGGAAACCGGGTTTGGTCTCCTTGGGCTCCTCAGCCATCGGACGCCTCCTTTCCATCCAGAGGTCCGTCACTGGCAGTGTCCGACCCGCCACTGACAATCAACTCCCGCTCGCGGCGCGAGCGGCGCCGCGGCACCGGCGGCAGCTCCTGCCCCGGCAGCGGCGGTACGGGGAATCCGCCGGCCATCGCGTCGAAGGCGGCCGGCTGGGCTTCGGGCTGCTCGGCGCTCTTCGTCCGCTCGCGGAACATGTCGGCGACGAAGGACAGGACCAGCACGGCCAGCACGGCACCGGCGACGTAGAGGGCGATGTCGGCGAAGCCGTAGTTCTCGTTGCGCAGGACCCGGACGGTCGCGACGAGCATCAGCCAGGCCACGGAGACCGGGATGAGGACCTTCCAGCCGAGCTTCATCAGCTGGTCGTAACGGACCCGCGGGAGCGTGCCGCGCAGCCAGATGAAGAAGAACAGCAGCAGCTGGACCTTGATCACGAACCAGAGCAGCGGCCACCAGCCGTGGTTGGCGCCCTCCCAGAAGGTGCTGATCGGCCAGGGGGCCCGCCAGCCGCCCAGGAAGAGCGTGGTCGACACCGCGGAGACCGTCACCATGTTCACGTACTCGGCGAGCATGAACATCGCGAACTTGATCGACGAGTATTCGGTGTTGAAGCCGCCGACCAGGTCGCCCTCGGACTCCGGCATGTCGAACGGCGCGCGGTTGGTCTCCCCGACCATCGTCACGATGTAGAGGATGAACGAGACCGGCAGCAGCAGGATGTACCAGCGGTCGTGCTGCTGCTCGACGATCGCCGACGTCGACATCGAGCCCGAGTACAGGAAGACCGAGGCGAACGCGGCGCCCATGGCGATCTCGTAGGAGATCATCTGCGCGCAGGACCGCAGTCCGCCCAGGAGCGGGTAGGTCGATCCGGAGCTCCAGCCCGCCAGCACGATGCCGTAGATGCCGACGGAGGCGACCGCGAGGATGTAGAGCATCGCGATCGGCAGGTCGGTCAGCTGCATCGCGGTGCGGTGACCGAAGATCGAGATCTCGTTGTTCGCCGGCCCGAAGGGGATCACCGCGATCGCCATGAAGGCCGGGATGGCCGCGACGATCGGCGCGAGGACGTAGACCACCTTGTCCGCACGCTTGACGACGACGTCCTCCTTGAGCATCAGCTTCACGCCGTCGGCGAGCGACTGGAGCATGCCCCAGGGCCCGTTCCGGTTGGGGCCGATGCGCAGCTGCATCCAGGCGACGACCTTGCGCTCCCAGACGATGGAGAACAGCACCGTCACCATCAGGAAGGCGAAGCAGAACACCGCCTTGACGACGACCAGCCACCAGGGATCGGTGCCGAACATCGACAGGTTCTCAGCGGCGAGGTACGGGCTCATGCCTCCACCTCCTTGGGGGCCTCGGTCGAGGACGTCGCCGGGCCGATACGGACCAGGGAGCCGGGCAGCGCCCCGGTGTCGGAGGCGACACCCCCGCCGACGGAGTTCAGCGGGAGCCACACCACCCGGTCGGGCATCTCGGTGATCTCCAGCGGGAGTTCGACCGTGCCGGCGGGACCGGTCACGGCGAGCGCGGCGGAGTCCGCGACGCCCGCCTCGGCGGCCGTGGCGGCCGACACGCGTGCGCGTGCGGCGTGCCGGGTCCCGGCGAGCGCCTCGTCGCCCTCCTGGAGGACACCCTGGTCGAGCAGCAGCCGGTGTCCCGCGAGCAGGGCCTCCCCGGCGGCCGGGCGCGGCGCCGCGCCAGCGCTGTGCACCGGGTCGTCGGCGCGCGGTCCGGTCCAGGCACCGAGCCGGTCGAGCTCCGCGCGCACGGTCCGCAGGTCCGGCAGGCCCAGGTGCACGTCCATGGCGTCGGCCAGCATCTGCAGCACGCGCGCGTCGGTGGGCGACAGGGTGCGGGTCATCTGCTCCGGCTTGAGCGCGGCCTCGAAGGAGCGGATCCTGCCCTCCCAGTTGAGGAAGGTGCCGGCCTTCTCGGCGACGGCGGCGACGGGCAGGACCACGTCCGCGTGTTCCGTGACCTCGCTGGGCCGCAGTTCCAGCGACACCACGAAGCCCGCCTCGGACAGGGCCGCGCGCGCGCGTGCCGGATCGGGCAGGTCGGCGATCTCCACGCCCGCGACCAGCAGGGCCTGGAGCTGGCCTCCCGTCACGGCCTCGATGATCTGCCCGGTGTCGCGGCCGTAGCGGTGCGGGAGTTCGGCGACGCCCCAGAGCGCGGCGACCTCCTCCCGCGCACGCGGGTCGGTGGCCGGGCGCCCGCCCGGCAGCAGCGACGGCAGCGCGCCGGCCTCGACGGCGCCGCGCTCGCCGGCCCGGCGCGGGATCCACACCAGCTGTGCGCCGGTCGCTGCGGCGGCCCGTACGGCGGCGGTCGGGCCGCCGGCCACTCCGGCGAGCCGCTCGCCGACGACGATGACCGAGCCCTCGGCCCGCAGGGCCTCGGCGGCCCGGGTGCCGTCTTCCTCCAGTCCGACGCCGCCCGCCAGCGCGTCCAGCCACTCGTTCTCGGTGCCCGGCGCGGCCGGCAGCAGGGTGCCGCCCGTCTTCTCCAGGCCCCGCGTGGCGTGCGTGGCCAGTGCGAACACCTTCTGCCCGTGCCCCCGCCAGGCCTTGCGCAGCCGGAGGAAGACGCCGGGTGCCTCCTCCTCGGACTCGAACCCGACGAGCAGCACGGCGGGCGCCTTCTCCAGCGCGGTGTACGTGACACCGCTGCCGTCGAGGTCCCGGCCGCGGCCGGCGATCCGGGAGGCGAGGAAGTCGGCCTCCTCGCCGCTGTGCACGCGCGCGCGGAAGTCGATGTCGTTGGTGTCGAGCGCCACGCGCGCGAACTTGCTGTACGCGTAGGCGTCCTCGACGGTGAGCCGGCCGCCGGTGAGGACACCGGTCCGCCCGCGCGAGGCGAGCAGGCCCTGGGCGGCGATCTCCAGCGCCTCCGGCCAGGACGCCGGCACCAGCTCGCCCTCGGGGTTGCGCACCAGGGGCGTGGTCAGCCGGTCCTTCATCTGCGCGTACCGGAACGCGAAGCGCCCCTTGTCGCAGATCCACTCCTCGTTGACCTCGGGGTCGTTGGCGGCGAGCCGCCGCATGACCTTGCCGCGCCGGTGGTCGCTGCGGGTGGCGCAGCCGCCCGAGCAGTGCTCGCACACCGACGGCGAGGAGACCAGGTCGAAGGGGCGGGAGCGGAAGCGGTACGCCGCCGAGGTGAGCGCCCCGACGGGGCAGATCTGGATGGTGTTGCCGGAGAAGTACGACTCGAAGGGGTCGCCCTCGCCGGTGCCGACCTGCTGGAGCGCGCCCCGCTCGATCAGCTCGATCATCGGGTCGCCGGCGATCTGGTTGGAGAACCGGGTGCAGCGGGCGCACAGCACGCACCGCTCCCGGTCGAGCAGCACCTGCGTGGAGATCGGCACGGGCTTCTCGTAGGTCCGCTTCTTCCCCTCGAAGCGGGACTCGGCGTTGCCGTGCGACATGGCCTGGTTCTGCAGCGGGCACTCGCCGCCCTTGTCGCAGACCGGGCAGTCCAGCGGGTGGTTGATGAGCAGCAGCTCCATCACGCCGTGCTGGGCCTTCTCGGCGACCGGGGAGGTGAGCTGGGTCTTGACAACCATCCCGTCCGTGCAGGTGATCGTGCAGGAGGCCATCGGCTTGCGCTGGCCCTCGACCTCGACGATGCACTGGCGGCAGGCGCCGGCCGGGTCGAGGAGGGGGTGGTCGCAGAACCGGGGGATCTCGATGCCGAGCTGTTCGGCGGCCCGGATGACCAGGGTGCCCTTGGGCACGCTGATCTCGACCCCGTCGATCGTCAGCGTCACGAGATCTTCCGGCGGGACCGCCGCCTCTCCCCCGCCCGCGGGAGCGTTGGTGGTCACGGTCATGCTTTCACCTCCGTGCGATCGGCCCAGGCCGTGGACTTGGCCGGGTCGAAGGGGCAGCCCCGGCCCGTGATGTGCTGCTCGTACTCCTCGCGGAAGAACTTCAGGGAGGAGAAGATCGGGGAGGCGGCACCGTCACCGAGGGCGCAGAAGGACTTGCCGTTGATGTTGTCGGCGATGTCGTTCAGCTTGTCGAGGTCGGACATGACGCCCTTGCCGGCCTCGATGTCCCGCAGCAGCTGCACCAGCCAGTACGTTCCTTCACGGCACGGCGTGCACTTGCCGCAGGACTCGTGGGCGTAGAACTCGGTCCACCGGGTCACCGCCCGCACCACGCAGGTCGTGTCGTCGAAGCACTGGAGGGCCTTGGTGCCGAGCATCGAGCCCGCGGCGCCCACGCCCTCGTAGTCGAGCGGCACGTCGAGGTGCTCGTCGGTGAACATCGGCGTCGAGGAGCCGCCCGGCGTCCAGAACTTCAGCCGGTGCCCGGGGCGCATGCCGCCGCTCATGTCGAGCAGCTGACGCAGCGTGATGCCGAGCGGGGCCTCGTACTGGCCGGGGTTGGCGACATGGCCGCTGAGCGAGTAGAGCGTGAAGCCGGGGGACTTCTCGCTGCCCATCGACCGGAACCATTCCTTGCCGTTGTGCAGGATCGCGGGAACCGACGCGATGGACTCGACGTTGTTCACCACAGTCGGGCACGCGTAGAGGCCCGCGACGGCGGGGAAGGGAGGACGCAGCCGCGGTTGACCACGGCGGCCTTCGAGCGAGTCCAGCAGCGCGGTCTCCTCACCGCAGATGTACGCGCCGGCGCCGGCGTGCACGGTGAGTTCGAGGTCGAGGCCGCTGCCCAGGATGTTCTCGCCGAGGTAGCCGGCCGCGTAGGCCTCGCGCACGGCCTCGTGCAACCGCCGCAGTACGGGGACGACTTCACCCCGCAGATAGATGAAGGCATGCGACGACCTGATGGCGTAGCACGCGATGACGATGCCCTCGATGAGGCTGTGCGGGTTCGCGAAGAGGAGCGGGATGTCCTTGCAGGTCCCGGGCTCCGATTCGTCGGCGTTGACAACAAGATAGTGCGGCTTGCCATCACCCTGGGGAATGAACTGCCACTTCATTCCCGTGGGGAACCCCGCGCCGCCGCGGCCGCGCAGACCGGAGTCCTTGACGTACGCGATCACGTCGTCCGGCGACATGGCGAGCGCCTTGCGGAGTCCCTCGTACCCCTCGTGCCTCCGGTACACGTCCAGCGTCCAGGACCTGTCCTCGTCCCAGAAGGCCGACAGCACGGGCACGAGCAGCTTCTCGGGGCTGCTCTCGTCGATTTCCGGTGCCAAGGTCATCCCTCCCCCTCCTCTCCGACGTCTCCGACGGGTCCCTGCGGATGGGACGGATCGGAGGCCGATGTGGCCTGCGGCGCGTCGTGCGAACTCAGGTGCACGGCCGCGTCCTGCGGTCCGCCGTCGTGCGGCCGGCCATCGCGCGGGTGGACCACGCGCGCGGGTGCGGCCTCCCCCTTGGCCAGGCGGAGGCCCACCAGCGAGGCGGGTCCCGCGCTGCCGCCGGCCTCCGTCGCCCCTTCGCGCTCGTCGGGGAAGCCCGCCAGGATCCGGGCGGTCTCCTTGAACGTGCACAGGGGCGCGCCGCGCGTGGGCGTCACCGGCCGTCCCGCGCGCAGGTCGTCGACCAGGCGCTTGACGCTCGCCGGGTTCTGGTTGTCGAAGAACTCCCAGTTGACCATCACGACCGGCGCGTAGTCGCAGGCCGCGTTGCACTCGATGTGCTCCAGGGTGACCTTGCCGTCGTCGGTGGTCTCGCCGTTGCCGACGCCGAGGTGCTCCTGGAGGGCCTCGAAGATGGCGTCGCCGCCCATCACGGCGCACAGGGTGTTGGTGCAGACGCCCACCTGGTAGTCACCGGACGGCTTGCGCCGGTACATGGTGTAGAAGGTGGCGACCGCGGTGACCTCGGCCGTGGTCAGGCCGAGCACGTCCGCGCAGAACCGCATTCCGGTGCGCGTGACGTGGCCCTCCTCCGACTGCACCAGGTGCAGCAGCGGAAGGAGTGCGGACCGGGAGTCCGGGTAGCGGGCGATGATCTCGCGCGCGTCCCGCTCGAGCCGGGTGCGGACGTCGTCCGGGTAGTCGGGCGCGGGCAGTTCGGGCATGCCCAGGCTGACGCCCTGCTCCGAAGAACTGGTGGTCACCGGTCGACGCCTCCCATCACGGGGTCGATGGACGCGACGGCGACGATGACGTCGGCGACCTGGCCGCCCTCGCACATCGCCGCCATCGCCTGAAGGTTGGTGAAGGACGGGTCGCGGAAGTGGACCCGGTAGGGGCGGGTGCCGCCGTCGGAGACGACGTGCACCCCGAGTTCGCCCTTGGGCGACTCGACCGCCGCGTACGCCTGTCCCGGCGGGACGCGGAAGCCCTCGGTGACCAGCTTGAAGTGGTGGATCAGGGCCTCCATGGAGGTGCCCATGATCTTCTTGATGTGGTCGAGGGAGTTGCCGAGTCCGTCCGGTCCCAGGGCGAGCTGCGCGGGCCAGGCGATCTTCTTGTCGGCGACCATGACCGGGCCCGGCTCCAGCCGGTCCAGGCACTGCTCGACGATCCTGAGCGACTGGCGCATCTCCTCCAGGCGGATCAGGAAGCGGCCGTAGGAGTCGCAGGTGTCGGCGGTCGGGATGTCGAAGTCGTACGTCTCGTAGCCGCAGTAGGGCTGCGTCTTGCGCAGGTCGTGCGGCAGGCCGGTGGAGCGCAGGATCGGGCCGGTGGCGCCGAGGGCCATGCAGCCGGCCAGGTCGAGGTAGCCGACGTCCTGCATACGGGCCTTGAAGATGGGGTTCCCGGTGGCGAGCTTGTCGTACTCCGGGAGGTTCTTCGTCATCTTCTTCACGAACTCGCGGATCTGGTCCACCGCGCCGGGCGGCAGGTCCTGGGCGAGTCCGCCGGGCCGGATGTACGCGTGGTTCATCCGCAGGCCCGTGATGAGCTCGTAGAGGTCGAGAATCATTTCACGATCGCGGAATCCGTAGATCATGATCGTGGTGGCGCCCAGCTCCATGCCGCCGGTGGCGATGCACACCAGGTGGGAGGAGAGCCGGTTCAGCTCCATCAGGAGCACCCGGATGATCTTGGCGCGTTCGGTGATCTGGTCCTCGATGCCGAGGAGTTTCTCGACGGCGAGGCAGTAGGCGGTCTCGTTGAAGAAGGACGTCAGGTAGTCCATGCGCGTGACGAAGGTGGTGCCCTGCGTCCACGTGCGGAACTCGAGGTTCTTCTCGATGCCGGTGTGCAGATAGCCGATGCCGCAGCGGGCCTCGGTGACCGTCTCGCCGTCGATCTCCAGGATCAGGCGGAGCACTCCGTGGGTGGACGGGTGCTGGGGGCCCATGTTGACGACGATGCGCTCGTCGTCGGCGCGGGCTGCGGACCGGGCGACCTCGTCCCAGTCGCCACCGGTGACCGTGTAGACCGTGCCCTCGGTGGTCTCGCGCGCGGAGGCCGACGACGGGGTGTGCGTGCTCATGAGTACGACCTCCGCTGGTCCGGAGCCGGGATCTGGGCGCCCTTGTACTCGACGGGGATGCCGCCGAGGGGGTAGTCCTTGCGCTGCGGATGGCCCTGCCAGTCGTCCGGCATCATGATCCGCGTCAGGGCCGGGTGGCCGTCGAAGACGATCCCGAAGAAGTCGTACGTCTCGCGCTCGTGCCAGTCGTTGGTCGGGTAGACGGGGACCAGCGACGGGATGTGCGGGTCGGCGTCGGGGGCGCTGACCTCCAGGCGGACCAGCCGGTTGTGGGTGATCGAGCGCAGGTGGTACACGGCGTGCAGCTCGCGGCCCTTGTCGTGCGGGTAGTGGACGCCGCTGACTCCGGTGCACAGCTCGAAGCGCAGGGCGGGGTCGTCGCGCAGGGTGCGGGCGACGCGCACCAGGTGCTCGCGCTCGATGTGGAAGGTCAGTTCGCCGCGGTCGACGACCGTCTTCTCGATCGCGTTCTCCGGGAGGAGGCCCTGTTCCTCCAGCGCGCCCTCGAGTTCGTCGGCGATCTCGTCGAAGGCTCCGCCGGGGCCGCCGTAGGGACGGCTCGCCGGTCCCGGGAGCCGGACCGAGCGGACCAGGCCGCCGTATCCGGAGGTGTCGCCGCCGTTGTTGGCGCCGAACATGCCGCGCTGGACGCGGATCTCCTCGCCGCCCTGGCCGCGCTGGCCGGGGAGGTTGTCGGCGGACAGGTCCTTCTCGGGGTTCACCCCGTTCGCGGACCCGTTCACGTCCTTGCCGTGTCCGTCGCTCATCGCAGCAGCCCCTTCATCTCGATCGTGGGCAGGGCCTTGAGCGCGGCCTCCTCCGCCTCGCGGGCGGCCTCCTCGGCGTTCACGCCGAGCTTGGTGGACTGGATCTTCTGGTGCAGCTTGAGGATCGCGTCCATCAGCATCTCGGGCCGGGGCGGACAGCCCGGCAGGTAGATGTCGACCGGGACGATGTGGTCGACGCCCTGGACGATCGCGTAGTTGTTGAACATGCCGCCCGAGGAGGCGCAGACGCCCATCGAGATCACCCACTTGGGGTTGGGCATCTGGTCGTAGACCTGCCGGAGGACCGGCGCCATCTTCTGGCTGACCCGGCCGGCCACGATCATCAGGTCCGCCTGACGGGGCGAACCGCGGAAGACCTCCATGCCGAAGCGCGCCAGGTCGTAGCGGCCGGCGCCGGTGGTCATCATCTCGATCGCGCAGCAGGCGAGGCCGAAGGTGGCCGGGAAGACGGACGCCTTGCGCACCCAGCCCGCGGCCTGCTCGACGGTGGTCAGCAGGAAGCCGCTCGGCAGCTTTTCTTCGAGTCCCATGTCGTTAAAGGCCCCTCAGTCCCATTCCAGGCCGCCGCGCCGCCATACGTACGCGTACGCGACGAAGACGGTGAGCACGAAGAGCAGCATCTCCACGAGCCCGAAAACACCCAGGGCGTCGAAGCTGACGGCCCACGGGTAGAGGAAGACGATCTCGATGTCGAAGACGATGAAGAGCATCGCCGTCAGGTAGTACTTGATGGGAAAGCGCCCGCCGCCGGCCGGCGTGGGGGTCGGCTCGATACCGCACTCGTATGCCTCGAGTTTGGCGCGGTTGTACCGCTTCGGTCCGATCAGCGTGGCCATGACCACGGAGAAGATCGCAAAGCCTGCCCCGAGGGCTCCCAGTACGAGGATGGGCGCATAAGCGTTCACCGCTCCTCGCTCCTCTCAGTCGGCACTGACTGCTGGCGGTCGCCGGGCCCACGGCCGCCTCACCCGTCCCCCGCTCCCGGCTCGTCCGGCCAAGATCGAGAACATGTGAAGCAGGTCACAAGCCCAACTGCCTCGCATCTTATGCCCGACGCTCTGTGATCTGCGACACGGGGTATTGCATGAGCTTTGTGATCTCCACCACCTGACGAACGATCATCAAGTCGGATGAGCGGTGATCTTCGCACGCGAAGCACCCGCGTGATCACTACTGGTCACATTTTACCTCGTATTTGCAGGTCGGAGGGGGTGTGCACTATCAGATGCCCAGCGCCCGACGCAAAGTGGCGAACGGTGTCAAGACCTTGATATGGGCCTGCTTTTCACACATCAGGGGGACGGCGACGCGAGATGTGGACACGTTCACCCGTTCACAAGTCGGATGTGCGACCTGGGAGGCTGCTCGGGCGCAGTTTCACCAATGGGACTCAAGTGACAAATGGGACCAGTGAGTCCACCGCGCGGACGCGCCGCGGAGCGGTGACCGTTCCGTGACCTCCGTCACGTTCATGAGAGGAGTCTGAGAGTCGGGCTTGGCCAACGATCCGCACGGATGGTAGGCCGAGGGCAATTCGGGCGTAACAGCGAAAGACCATGATCAAAGGCATGATCACGCACGCCCGCAATGTCCGTTACGGCGTCAATAAGGAAACTCGGCCCCGGGTTTTGGCCGCCCCATTGAGCAAATGTGGCGCAGCACACGTTTCTTGAAGATATGAAGGAGCCCCTGGTACCGGTTGTTCCCATGTCCCACACCGCTCACATACGCAGCCACCGGAAGCCTCGCCGTAACGCGTCGAGAGTCGCGATGCGGGCCGGTGTTGCCGGCGGCGTCCTCGGCACCCTGGCAGTGGCCGGCACGTCGGCCTCGTCGGCGAACGCCGCCGAGCCGGTGACCCAGACGCTCGAACTGCCCACGCTGACCTCCGACCTGGCCGCCCAGGTGGCCCAGTCGGCGGAGGCCACGGAGCAGGCCGCCGCCAACTACCGACTCGGCGCCGAGCGCGACGCGGCCGCCGCAAACGCCGCGAAGCAGGCCAAGGCGGACCTCGCCGACGCCAAGAAGAAGGCGGAGGCCCGCAAGAAGGCCGCCGAGGCCGCCCGGAAGAAGGCCGCCGAGGCCGCCGCCCTGCGTGCCTCGCGCACGGCCGAGCGGCCGACGCTCAGCGCCTCGGCGAGCGTCGGCAGCACCTCCGCGAGCGTGTCCACGGCGACCGGTTCGGCCGCGGCCGTGGTCTCGTTCGTCAAGTCCCAGGTCGGCAAGGCCTACGTCTCCGGCGCCACCGGCCCGTCCGCCTACGACTGCTCCGGCCTGGTGCAGACCGCCTTCAAGCAGGTGGGCATCAGCCTGCCGCGTGTCTCCCAGGACCAGTCGACCGCCGGCACCCAGGTGTCGCTGTCCAACCTCCAAGTGGGCGACATCCTCTACTGGGGCGGCGCGGGCAGCGCGTACCACGTGGGTGTCTACGTCGGGAACGGTATGTTCGTCGGTGCGCAGAACCCGTCCACGGGCGTCGTCGAGCGCCCGCTGTCCTACGACCCGCCGTCCGGCGCGGTCCGGGTGCTCTGAGGACACCCGCGGACAGCCGTAACGGACTGAAGGGCCGCAGCCGCTCGGGGGCAGCGGCCCTTCCGGCTTTCCCGATTCGCCCGCTTCACCCTCGTATGACACGGTGGGGCCGGCTCGCCAACGAGCCGGCCCCACCGTCGTCCCCGCGTGTGCTCACGCCTTCGGGGCCACCTTGCTCAGACCGTTGATGATGCGGTCCATCGCGTCGCCGCCCGTCGGGTCGGTGAGGTTGGCCAGGAGCTTGAGGGTGAACTTCATCAGCAGCGGGTGGGTCAGCCCGCGCTGGGCGGCGATCTGCATGACCTTCGGGTTGCCGATGAGCTTCACGAAGGCGCGGCCCAGCGTGTAGTAGCCGCCGTAGGTGTCCTTCAGGACGCGCGGGTAGCGCCGCAGGGCGAGCTCGCGCTGGGCCGGGGTGGCCCGGGAGTGGGCCTGGACGATGACGTCGGCGGCGAGCTGGCCGGACTCCATCGCATAGGCGATGCCCTCGCCGTTGAAGGGGTTGACCAGACCGCCCGCGTCGCCGACGAGCAGCAGGCCCCGCGTGTAGTGGGGCTGGCGGTTGAAGGCCATGGGCAGGGCGGCGCCGCGGATCGGGCCGGTCATGTTGTCCGGGGTGTAGCCCCAGTCCTCGGGCATCGACGCGCACCAGGCCTTGAGCACCTCGCGCCAGTCCAGTTCCTTGAAGGACTCGGAGGTGTTGAGCACGCCCAGGCCGACGTTGGAGGTGCCGTCGCCCATGCCGAAGATCCAGCCGTAACCGGGCAGCAGCCGGTCCTGGGGGCCGCGCCGGTCCCACAGCTCCAGCCAGGACTCCAGGTAGTCGTCGTCGTGGCGCGGGCTGGTGAAGTAGGTGCGCACCGCGACGCCCATCGGGCGGTCCTCGCGGCGGTGCAGGCCCATCGCCAGGGACAGCCGGGTGGAGTTGCCGTCGGCGGCGACGACGAGCGGCGCGTGGAAGGTGACCTCGCGCTTCTCCTCACCCAGTTTGGCCTTGACCCCGGTGATGCGGCCGGTGCGGTCGTCGATGAGGGGCGCGGACACGTTGCAGCGCTCGAACAGCCGCGCGCCCGCCTTCTGCGCCTGCCGGGCGAGCTGCTCGTCGAAGTCGTCGCGCTTGCGCACGAGTCCGTAGTCGGGGAAGGAGGCGAGGTCGGGCCAGTCCAGCTGGAGGCGGACGCCGCCGCCGATGATCCTCAGGCCCTTGTTGCGCAGCCAGCCGGCCTCCTCGGAGACGTCGATGCCCATCGCGACGAGTTGCTTGACGGCGCGCGGGGTGAGGCCGTCGCCGCAGACCTTCTCCCGCGGGAACTCGGTCTTCTCCAGCAGGAGTACGTCGAGTCCGGCCCGGGCGAGGTGGTAGGCGGTGGTGGACCCGGCCGGCCCCGCGCCCACGACGATCACATCGGCGGTGTTCTCGGAGAGGGGCTCAGTCACGGTCACAGCGGGATCTCCCCAAGGTTCGGAATCTGCGTGCCGACCGGCACTGGACATGGGCAGTCTATGCAGCAGAATTGATCACCCGGCTGAAGGGCTGCCCCGTGAACCGAGCTCTCCCCGTCGTACGTCTGCGTGTGCCCACCGATGAGGACGCCGTGGCCTGGCACCGGATCTTCGCCGACCCGGACGTCATGGAGTTCCACGGCGGCAGTCCCGCGGAGCTTTCCGTCTACGAGGAACTCACCGCCCGTCAGCGGCGGCACGACGCCGAACGCGGCTTCTGCCTGTGGACGATGCTCGACGAGACCGGCCGCGTCATCGGCTTCACCGGCGCCCAGCCGTGGGAGCGGGACTGGGGCCCCACGGGCGAGATCGAGATCGGCTGGCGGCTCGGCCGCGAACACTGGGGCCGCGGATACGTCACGGCGGCGGCCCACATGACCCTGGAGCGACTGCGCGCGACCGGCCTGACGAGCGTGGTGGCCATGGTCGACTCCCGCAACAAGCGGTCCATCGCGGTCACCGAGCGCCTCGGCATGCGGCTGGCGCAGACCTTCGTGACGCCGGTGTCGCAGCGGCAGGGGCACTGCTACCGGCTGGAGCTGTGACCGCGACCGATTACTGTGTGTAATCGAGTGTCACAGAAAGACACTTGACGCTTCCGGGTGGCACCCCTGGCCGGTTACCCTGCCAGTACCGCTGGGGGTGACGTCTGTGTACATGACACCCAAGACGCCCGAAGTACGCGTGCCGCGCCTGGTCGGGCTGATGGCCGTGGACGCGCGCGAGACCGCCCGTGCCCGGGGCCTGTTCCTCAACGCGCCGGACCGCCCGGACTTCCATCTCACGGTCGTCGACTACGTCGTCCGCCAGTACCCGCAGCCCGGTGCCGAGGTGCCGCGGGACTCCCTGGTGTACGTGTGGTTCGACTTCGGCACGGGCGAGGGCGGCGGAGGCGTCCGCGAGCCGCGCGTCCCGCGACCGCCCACGGGCGGCCTCCAGCGCGAACTCGACGAACCGGGCGATCCGTACGCGGCCAGTCCCGTGTGACGGCCCGCGCGGCCGTCAGCCCTTGAAACCCCGGTGCAGGGAGACGATTCCGCCGCTGAGGTTGCGCCAGGCCACCTTCGACCAGCCGGCCGTCCGCAGCAGCCCGGCCAGCGCGGGCTGGTCGGGCCAGGCCCGGATGGACTCGGCGAGGTAGACGTACGCGTCCGGGTTGGAGGACACCGCGCGCGCCACGGACGGCAGGGCCCGCATCAGGTACTCGGTGTAGACGGTGCGGAACGGCGCCCAGGTGGGGTGCGAGAACTCGCAGATGACCACCCGGCCGCCGGGCCGGGTCACCCGGTACATCTCGCGCAGGGCCGTCTCGGTGTCCTGCACGTTGCGCAGCCCGAAGGAGATGGTGACGGCGTCGAAGGTGTCGTCCTTGAAAGGCAGCCGCGTCGCGTCGCCCGCCGTGAACGGCAGCCAGGCGTGCCGCCGCTTCCCGACCTGGAGCATCCCGAGCGAGAAGTCGCAGGGGACGACGTAGGCGCCGGCGCGGGTGAAGGGCAGCGAGGAGGTGGCCGTGCCGGCGGCGAGATCGAGGATCTTCTGCGCAGGCCGGGCGTCGACCGCCCTGGCGACCTCCTTCCGCCACCGCCGGTCCTGCCCCAGGGACAGCACGTCGTTGGTCAGGTCGTACCGTTCCGCCACGTCGTCGAACATCGAGGCGACGTCGTGCGGCTGCTTCTCCAGGGATGCGCGGGTCACCGGCCCATTGTGGCAGGCGGGGGTGGCGCTTGACGGAAGTGCCCCGGCGACGCGGCTTTCGATGGCAGGCTCGGAACGCGGTTCCCGGTCCGGAGGCAGGCTCTCTCCGGACCGGGATCCCGCCGTGTTTGGATTCCCGGACGGACATCACGAGGGCTGGTGCATGCGCAATGAGGAGTTTCCTGACGCCGGTGGCCGGGCTCACCTGCCTGTTCGCCCTGGCCGCCACGGGCTGCTCCTCGATGTCCGACGGCACCTCGGACGCGGCCCCCAAGGCCCCGGAGTCCAGCACCTCGTACGCCCCGTACGTGAGCGCGACGACGGCTTCGGGCACCGACTCCGCGGGCTCGCCCGCGACGTACAACCTCGCCTTCGTCATCTCCGGCGCCCGTGACTGCACACCTCAGTGGGACGGCATGTTCGGTATGGACGACGCGGAGGTGAAGTCCCGGATCGGGAAGCTGAGGAAGTCGGGCGCCACGGTGCGCGTCTCCTTCGGCGGGGCCTCCGGCAAGGAACTGGCGACGACCTGCGAGAACCCCTCCGCGCTGGCGGACGCGTACGGGAAGGCCCTGGACGCGGCGGGCTCGACCCGGGCCGACTTCGACATCGAGGGCCGTACGCTGACCGACTCGGCCTCCGTCGACCTGCGCTCGCGGGCGATCGCGCGGCTTCAGAAGCAGCGCCCCGGCCTGGAGGTGTCCTTCACGCTGCCCGTCATGCCGTCCGGGCTGGACTCCCACGGCCTGGCCCTGCTGGAGTCCGCGAACGTGCACGACGTGCAGGTCTCGACCGTCAACCTCATGACGATGAACTACGCCGAGTCCTACACCGGCGACATGGGCGACTACGCCCTCACCGCCGCGAAGGCCGCCCACACCCAGCTGAAGAAGGTCTTCGGGTTGTCGAACGCCGCCGCCTGGGAGGGAATGGCGCTCACCTCGATGATCGGCGCCAACGACATCGCCGGCGAGACCTTCACGCTCGAGGACGCGGCCCAGGTGCGCTCCTTCGCCGAGGAGAAGCACATCGCCTGGGTCTCGATGTGGTCCACCTTCCGCGACCGGCAGTGCGAGAAGGACGTCCCGTCCCGGGAGGACGCGGCGACGGATTGCAGCGGGGTGAAGCAGAAGGCGGGGGCGTTCGCTCGGGTGTTGGGCGGATGAGGCGGGGGCGGGCGCCCGGGGGTTGGGGCGGGGGCCCGGCGGCATGGCGGGCGCCCGGGGCTGGGGCGGGCTTCACGGCTTCAACAGCCGAGGCGGGCGGCGGCGTGGCGGGCGTTCAGAGGCTGAGGCGCGCTTCACGGCTTCAACAGCCGAGGCGGGCGGGCGGCGACTGAGGCGCGCGCCCTGCGGCGTGGCGGGCGGGCGATGGCTAGGACGAGCGCCCAGCGGCATGGCAGGCGCCCGGCGGCATGGCGGACG
>NZ_JBIAXS010000011.1:0-94778 GCF_042896885.1 Streptomyces sp. NPDC001231 | reverse complement strand
CTAGGACGAGCGCCCAGCGGCATGGCAGGCGCCCGGCGGCATGGCGGACGCCCGGGGCTGGGACGGGCTTCACGGCTCCAACAGCCGAGGCGGGCGGGCGCCCGGCGGCTGAGGCGGGCGCCCAGCGGCATGGCAGGCGCCCGGCGGCTGAGGCGGGCTGGCTCAGCGTCTGCGGTGCACCAGGCGCCCCGCGCACACGGTGGCGAGGCAGGCGCCGCCGCCGTCGAAGACGGCGAGGTCGGCACGGCCGCCCTCCACCACCGCCGCCGGCCGGGGTCCGGCCAGGACGGCGACGTCGTTCCGGGCGGCGGCCTCCCGCAGTCCGGGCGCGTCCGCGTGCCCGGCGAGCACGGCCGTCGCGCCGCGCTTGAGGACCGCGTGGACACGCTCGCGCGGACTCGGCGCGTCCGGCAGCGGCCCCTCGTGGACGCGCGCGGGCCCGAGCACGCCCGGCCAGCGCCGCACGCGCGCGTGCGGGAACCGCCGCTCCAGCTCGGCGAGCGACCCCACGGCCGCGACCCGGGCGCCCTCGACGGCGACCGCACCGCCCTCGACAGGTTCCGCTTCCCAGTCGGCGCGGAACTCGTCCGCCGCGTGAATCGTCAGCACCCGTACCTCAGTTGGAGGCGAGCAGCTTCAGCTCGGGGTGGGCAGTCCCGCCCGCGATCGCCGTCGACGAGATGTGCGACATCACGCGGTCGTCGACCGGGTCGTTCGCCGGGTCGTCGTGGACGACGAGGTGCTCGTACGTCGTCGCCCGCTGCGCCGGAACCCGCCCCGCCTTCCGGATGAGCTCGATGATCTCCATCCGGTTGGAGCGGTGCTTGGCGCCGGCCGACGACACGACGTTCTCCTCGAGCATGATCGAGCCCAGGTCGTCGGCGCCGTAGTGCAGGGTCAGCTGGCCGACCTCCTTGCCCGTGGTCAGCCAGGAGCCCTGGATGTGCATCACGTTGTCGAGGAAGAGGCGCGCGATCGCGATCATCCGCAGGTACTCGAAGAGGGTGGCCTGCGTACGGCCCTTCAGGTGGTTGTTCTCCGGCTGGTAGGTGTAAGGGATGAACGCCCGGAAGCCACCCGTGCGGTCCTGCACGTCACGGATCATCCGCAGGTGCTCGATCCGCTCGGCGTTCGTCTCGCCGGTGCCCATGAGCATCGTCGAGGTGGACTCCACGCCCAGCCGGTGCGCGGCCTCCATGATCTCCAGCCAGCGCTCCCCGGACTCCTTCAGCGGGGCGATGGCCTTGCGCGGCCGCTCCGGCAGCAGCTCGGCGCCGGCGCCGGCGAAGGAGTCCAGGCCGGCCTCGTGGATGCGCGTGATGGCCTCCTCCACCGACACACCCGAGATCCGCGCCATGTGCTCCACCTCGGAGGCACCCAGCGAGTGGATCACGAGCTGCGGGAAGGCCTCCTTGATGGCGCTGAAGTGCTTCTCGTAGTACTCGACGCCGTAGTCCGGGTGATGGCCGCCCTGGAACATGATCTGCGTGCCGCCGAGTTCGACGGTCTCGGCGCAGCGCCGCAGGATGTCGTCGAGGTCGCGGGTCCACCCCTTCGCTGTGTCCTTGGGTGCGGCGTAGAAGGCGCAGAACCTGCACGCGGTGACGCACACGTTCGTGTAGTTGATGTTGCGCTCGATGATGTACGTCGCGATGTGCTCGGTGCCCGCGTACTTCCGGCGGCGCACGGCGTCGGCGGCGGCGCCCAGCGCGTGCAGCGGTGCGTGGCGGTAGAGATCGAGCGCTTCCTCGGGGGTGATCCGTCCGCCCGCGGCGGCACGGTCGAGGACGGCTGTGACATCAGGAGATGTGAGGTCGGCCTTCTCGGTCACCGGCGTCCCTTTCGCAGGATTCGTAAGGGTTGTGGACAGACCGAACCAGCCTACGTCAGCCGTTTCTCGGCGCTGACCTCAGGTTGCGTACGCGCCGATCAGAACTCCCGTGAAGGTCCCGGCGACAAGAAACGGCCCGAACGCGATGGCCGTCTTGCGGCCGGCCCGCCGTACGACGACGAGCGCGCCGCCGTACAGCGCGCCGAACAGGAAACCGGCGAAGGTGCCCAGCAGGACGACTGGCCAGCCGTACCAGCCGAGGACGGCGCCCGCCCCGAGGGCCAGCTTCACGTCGCCGAACCCCATCCCGGCGGGGTTGACGAGGAACAGCACGAAGTAGCCGCCGCTGAGCGCGAGGGCGCCGTACAGCGCGGTCGGCCAGTGGCCGGCGTGCCCGGGAACCAGGGCGGCCACGCCGAGGAGCGCGAGGGCGGCGCCGGCGAGGGGCAGGGTCAGCACGTCGGGCAGCCGCCTCACCCGGAAGTCGACCACCGCGAGCAGCACGCCGACCGGCGCGAGCAGCAGCCAGACGGCGAGTTCGGGCCGGCCACCGGTGGCCGCGGCGAGCGCGCCGCAGACGAGAGCGGTGACGGCGCACGCCGGCAGGGCGCGGGGGCCGTAGGAGGCGCGGTCGCGGGCGGGGGTGCCGCCGCCGATAAGGGTGCGGGGGGAAGCGCCGGGGGTGCCGGCACACTGCCCGCACCGTCCGCGTCCGATCCAGCCCCGTACCGGATGCCCGCCCGGGCAGCGCTCCCGCCACGACTCCCCCGACGACACGGAGAACCGGTACGCGGCCCGCGGCAGCGACGCACCCGCCACCGCGCCCCACAGCGCGGCGGCGGCGACCAGCGGCAGACCGGTCGACGGCACGGTGCTCATCCCGCCGCGGCGACGGCGCTGCGCCAGGCCGGCAGCAGTTCGTCGAGCAGGGCCTCGGTGCGCGGCGGCAGGCCGCGGGCTCCGCCGCGGCCGACGAGGTCGGCGGCGAGCGCCTGGAGGCGGGCGGTGTCACCGGTGGCGTGTGTGGCGCGCAGCAGCTCGTTCCACAGGCGCTCGTCGGCCGGGGCGGTGCGCAGCGCGGCGTCCAGCGCCTCGATCGCCTTCTCCGCGCGGTCCTTCTCCAGGTGGAAGGAGGACAGGGCGAGCCCGATGTCCGCGACGATGAGCGGCAGTTGGGCGTCGACGATCTCGTGGGTGAGCCACCGGTAGCGGCCCTCGGGCCGGTCGGCGAGCAGCGGTCCGCGCACCACCACCAGCGCGTCGGTGAGCAGCCGGCCGCGTACGGCCCGGCTGTCCGCGCCCTTGCCCTGTGTGGCCTCGTGGTACAGCGAGCGCAGCACGTCCAGGTCGGAGACGACGGACTTGGCGAGGGTGAGCCGCCCGGTGTCGTCCGTACCGAGCCGGGGGGTGCCGTCGGGGTCGGTGCCGAGCCAGGAGCGCAGCCGCTCGACGAGCGCGTCCCGCACGTCGTCGGTGACCCCGCGCGGCCACAGCGCGGAGGACAACACCCGCGGATGCACGCCCTCCCGGTGCAGGAGCAGCAGCGCCAGCGCCTCGTGCAGCAGCGCGCTGCGCTCGTCGTCCGGGGTGTCGAGGCCGATGATCTCGTACGGGCCCACGAGCCGCGCGTACACCGCCGGCCGCCCCTGTTCGCTGATGTCGACGAGGAACGGCGGGGTGGGCGCCGGCCCGTCGGGCCCGCTCTCCGGGTCGGCCTCGACGAACAGCTCGACCACCGCCTTCTGTTCGGCCGACGGCAGCATCTGGGCGTCGAGTTCGAGCCCGAGCAGCGGGGCGAGCAGCCTGCCCTCGCTGGTGATCTCCATCTCCCAGGCGGCGCCCGGCAGTTCGCCGGAATCGGTGCCGACGAGGTAGCCGATGCCCAACCGGCTGGCGTCGGCGGCGAGTTCGGAGAGGCTGCGGGCATCCTCGGCCGAGGGCTGAGCGGCCAGCAGCACCAGGTGCGGGGCCCAACGGGTGTGCTGCGCGGGACCAGTGCGGCCGGTGAGTACGGAGTCGTGCCCGGCGGCGCCCAGCGCGCCACGCCGCTGCCGCGTCTCGGCCTCCATGGTCTCGAGGAGCGCCTCGATGCCGTCGAGGTGGCGCAGGCGGTTGGGAGCGAGCGGGGTCAGGTCCTGACCGAAGCCGACGAGGGTGACGGTCATGCGGTCCGACCAGCCGTTGGTGGCGAGTTCGGCGGCGACCGAGGCGAACACGGCGGCCCGGTCGGAGGCGCGGCCGCTCAGCGAGACGATGCCGGGCACGGCCTCCAGGTTGAGCAGCAGGCGGGAGTCGTCCATGGTGCCGAGGCTGACGAGCCCGGGATACGGGGCGGCGGTCTCAGTCTCCTCGTACTGCTCGGCGTCGGCGCGCGCCAGCATCCAGAACGTCTCGTCCTGCCCGGTCTGCCAGGGCGCGGGCGGCTTGCCGGCCGGCTGGGCGAGCTGGAGGTGCAGGTCGCCCCCGGTGAGCCAGGCGGCGTAGACGACGGGCAGCGGCCGGGACTCGGCGGCGAGGGCGGCGGCGAGGGCGCGCAGGGACCGGTCGAGCCGCTGTACGCCCTCGGGGTCTGCGCCCACCAGCAGCGCGTCCTGCACGTCCAGCGCGTCCCCGGTCGGCGTCGGCGGCTCCATGCCGCGCCGCCCGCCGACGGCACCGAGCGCCGACTGCCACAGCGCCTGCCGGCGCCGGTGGCCGAGTGCGCCGAGGAGACCGGCGGCGAGGAGTGGGGCGCCGAGGAGGGCTTCGGGCAGTCCGAAGGAACGCCCGGAGGAGGCGGGGGTTGCGGTGCTGTCGTCGGCGTGCCGCTGCCGGTCCTGCCCGGCGTCGGGGGCGGGCCGCTGGGCGGGTACGGAGGCGTGGGAGCCACCGCCCTGCTGATGGCCGCCGCCCTGCGCGTGGTCGCCCCCGCCCTGGGCGTGGTCACCGGTCTTGGCGTAGTCGTGGATCTGCTGCCGCACCTGCTCGGAGACGCCCGGCGCGCCGTCGGGCATCTCGACGAGCTCGCCGCCGTGCGCGTCCGCCGGCATCTCCATGATCCAGCCGGGCCGGATGAGGCTGGCCTCGGACAGCCGGGAGCCGTCGGGCTGGACCCGGTCCTTGTTGAGTTGGTAGATCTCCTTGTACCGGCGCCCGTCGCCGAGGTGCCGCTGGGCGATCTCCCAGAGCGAGTCGTGGTGGCGTCCCTCGGGCGGCTGGATCCGGTAGTACTTCGTGTCGCCCTGCTTGGCCTCCGCCTGCGCGGCGGCGCTCGCGGCCTGCTCGGCGACGGCCGCCGCGGTGTTCGCGGCCTGCTCCCGCTGCTGCCCGAACAGTCCGCCCGGCGTCTGCTGCGCGGCGGCGACGGTCCCCTTCTGGTTCCCCTCCAGGCCGTGCCCGAGCTGCGACAGCCCCGGCGTGAAGCTGGCGGCCGTGGCCCCGACGAGCAGCAGCGCGGCGACGAGTTGCCGCGCGAGCAGCTGGCTGGGGCCGGCGCCGGGCACCCGCCCCGGCACCCCGACGCCGGAGAGCGCGGCCTTCATCTCCACGAGCACACAGGCGGTGAACTGCGCCCAGGCGAGCCAGACGACGACCGTCAGGATGCTCAGGAAGGTCTGGACGGTGATCTCCTGCTGGAGCCAGTCCAGGCTCGGTACGCCGTGCGGCAGCGGCCATCCGATCTGCGTGGCCAGCGCCAGCGGCACGCCGACGAGCAGGACGAGCAGGGCCAGGAAGGCGAGGAACGCCTTCACGAAGTCCCCGACCGTACGCCGCCGCACCCGCACCGGCTGCGGCGTCCGGTTCCTCGGGGCCGTCGAGCCTCCCGCCGGGTTTCCCGTCGGGCTTCCCGTCGAGCTTGAACTACGGCGTCGCGGCATGGCGGGTGTCCTGATGGTGTGTGAAGTGGGTGCGGTAAATGGGGCGTACTGAGCCTACAGAGATCCTATTGACGGGGGCGACACAGCTTCCGTCCCTCAACCCCGGACGCCCCCACGCCGTTCACAACAGCCACGCCGCACCTCTCGACTTCCCCCACAATCCCCCGCCGAGCACCCAAATTCTCCCCTGTCGCCCCTGATAGCTTCGTTGTCCGCTGCACACGTCGTCGTCCTCCGGGGGAGATCCACCGTGGCCCGCCGCGCCCTACCCGCCACCGCGCTCACCGCCATCGCGACCCTCACGCTCACCGCGTGCGGCGGGGGCGGGGGCGCCAAGTCCGATGCCATCAAAGGTGCGGAGACGGCAGGGGGCAGTCCGTCGGCTTCCGCCTCGGCATCTCAGGCGTCCGGGGTCCAGCGTCCCGACATCAAGCTCCCGACGGAGTTCCAGCTGACGTTCGACAGTTGGACGAGTGGTGACAGTGTCGAGCAGGCCATCCTCAACGACACCAAAGAGCAACTCCGGGCAGGTTACGCCGCGATCATCGCCAACGAGCCGGACGGCGGTAACGCCCTCGCCTTCTACGACACCAAGCCGGGTCTGTCACAGGACCGACAGTGGATCAAGACCTATACGAGCAAGGACCTCACCGTCTTCGGGAAACTGCCGGCGTACGACCCGCAGACCGTCCTCCTCGGTGACAGGAAGACGCGTGCCGTGGTGACGTACTGCACGGACGAGAGCAAGGCCTACACCAGGAACCGCAAGACGAAGGAGGTTCAGGGGAATCCCGTGGGTACGGACCCGAAGGTCCTCTACAGCGTCACGCTGGCCAAGAACGACGACGGAGTCTGGCAGAACGTCTCAACCCGTGCGAAGCGGGGCGGCTGCTGAGATGAGGCCCAGGCACGCCATTCCGGCGACGATCGTGTCTGTGGCCGGGATTCTCCTCGCCTCCACGCCCGCCGACGCCATCGGCGGCGGAGGCACCAACGACGGAACGCACGGCGGCACCGACCACAAGGACATCTACGCCTCCGCCACTTACTCCCGGATCACAGTCCGCCAGGTGAGCGGCCCCACCGGCGGAACGCGCGGCACCCTTTCCTCGGTGGACGTGAACTGGGAGCCGCCCGCCTGTTGGTACGAGCCCGTGTTCACCGGCGAAGAACTCCAGGCGTTCGTCGACAGGACAGACGGCAACGGCGACGTGGGCATCCATGAATCCTGGTTCGGCAAGAGGCTCTGGACCGACCACTACCAGGACGGCAAGCCCGGAACCAACTTCGACGACGAGTCCAGCACGGCCGAGGGCTACAAGGACTACAACGTCGGCAAGAACGGCTACTTCTGGCGCAGCGTCGCCCCGGATGCCTCGGACCCCAAGTCCTGGGACTGCGGCAGGATCATGTTCTGGCAGGATGCCGGCCAGGTCCCGAAGATCCCGCACACCCCGACACCCGAGATGCTGGCCGACTACGCGTACAACAAGGTCAAGGTCCCCGACACCGAGATCGAACTGAAGCCGACCACCAAGTCCACGGTGAACCTGCCGACTTGGGTCTGGCTGGACAAGGGCACTTTCAGGGAGGTCAAGGTCCGCGCGGAACTCCCCCGCACGAACCTGTGGGCGGAGACGACAGCCAAGCCGGTCGCCCTCCACCTGGCCCCCGGCACGGACGACGCCGAGACCTACCCGTCCTCCGGCAACTGCACCATCAACGACGACGGCTCGATCGGCACCCCGTACGCGAAGGGCAACGCGGACAGGACCCCGCCGTGCGGCATCAGGTACCTCCGCGCCACGAACGGCCGGCCGTACCGCCTCGAGGCGTCGATCACCTGGCAGATCACCTGGCAAGGCACCGGCGGCGCCAAGGGCAACCTCCCCGACGGCACCTTCGAGACGACCCAGGACATGAACGTCCAGGAAATCCAGTCGATCAACCGCTGAACCACCCGGGGTCGGCCGTCGTCCTCAGGCCGATCCGTCGCCATGGTCCACGAACAGCTCCTCCGCGCTCGTGGCGTGGACGGCCCGCTGGGCCCAGACCTCGAGTTGGTCCAGGTCGGAGCAGCTCTTCACTCGATCGCGTGTGGAGTCCGGTACAGGGATGCCACGCCAGTCGAGGATCCGGAGGACCATCGACGCACGCTCCTTCTCCACACCCTTCTCCACACCCTCCTCGATGCCCTCTTCGCGAGCCTGTTCCCGTACCTTCTCGGCGACCTCGTGCCGGAAGAAGTAGTTGACCGGCATCATCAGCTCCTTCCAGATCTGCTTGGCCTGGACATCGACCAGGCACGACTCCACGAACTGCGCGAGCATTCCAGCGCTGTCGGTATCGGTGGTCGCCAGGGCTGCCGCCAGCGGTTTCAGTATGGCAGCGGCACCCGGCCCTGTACCATGCGTCATCGCCGAGAACGCCGCAAGAAAGACATCTCGCTGGGCCTCCGCCTCATCGGCGATACGCGGCACGTTCTCCGGACTCAGCACCAGCGGTCGCACGGTGAGCGAGTGCCAGCCAGGCAGCCCCAGGCGGATCGGCCGTGTCGCCCAGCGGGCCGTGGACCTGCTCTGCGTCAGGACGATCAGCACCGGCTCCCAGCGTACTTCGCGTACAAGTAGCTGAGGTAGTAGGCCCAGCTCCCGCGCTTGTCCTCGTCCCGCTTGCCCTGGGACTCGACGACCAGAAGATACGTCCCCTCATCCGTCTCCGCCCGCAGCAGGGTGTCCACACGCCGCTCGACCGGCTCGATCTCCGTCAGGTCGGCGTTGAGGACCGCGAAATCGCGCGGTTCGGGAATCGGGATGTGCAGTACATGCTGAAGCGTGCGGGTGAAACCCGCCGGGTCCTTCTGACAGATCTGATGCAGACCTTCGTGTGACGAGCCGACCATCCGCTCTCCTTTCCATCCCATGCGATCAACGAGCTACGCCGCCACCAGGTCACACCACACGTACTTGCCCCGGTTGCCCTCCCTGGACAGTGGCTGCCAGCCCCACAGGTCGGCGCAGGCCCGGACCAGGGCGAGCCCGCGTCCCTCTTCCAGGTCGGCGACCTGGTCCAACCGTGCCGGCGGCTCGGGCGGCGCGGGATCGGTGTCCCATGCGCCGATCCGCAGTACGCCCACCGACCAGCGCACCCGCAGGGCAGCCGGCCCCTTGGTGTGCCGTACGGCATTGGAGACCAGCTCCGTCGCCAGCAACTCGGCCGTGTCCACATGGCGGATGAGGCCGTGCATCGTGAGGATCAGCCGGAGGGTCCGGCGGGAGATGGTGACCGCACGGGGGTCGTTCGGGATGTACAGGGTGTACTCCCACGGTTCGTTTTCGGGCATGGGTCACTCCAGTGACGTGAGGTGGGGTCGGGATGACGCCGCGGTGGTGGGCGGTGGCCTTGCCGCAGCCGTCGTGGCAGGACGGAGCGGTGCGCTTCCGGGGCCCCGGATTGTCGCAGCGTGTGCGTCGCGTCACCGACGGTAGGGCATTAATTTCTGCCCCTGCAACTGGTTGGCATAGTCTGACACCCGAACGTGGCACGTACTGAGGGGCGTTGAAGACGGGAGGGAACATGGCGCCAAGGAGCCATCCCACCGCGCGCCAACGACGTCTGGGCACCGAACTGCGCAGGTTACGTGAGTCCGCCGGCCTGAAGGCGCGCGATGTAGCGGCGTTCCTGAACTCGACCTCGGCGCAGGTGAGTCAGGTGGAGGCAGGCATCGCAGGCGTCAGCGAGGAGCGCATTCGTCGCCTGGCGTCCCACTACGCCTGCGCGGACGAGGTGTTGATCGACGCGCTGGTGGCCATGGGCGGCGAACGCACGCGCGGTTGGTGGGACGAGTACCGCGCGGTGCTTCCTCCCGTGTTCCTGGATGTCGCCGAGGCGGAGCATCACGCGGCATTCCTGCGAGAGGTGGTCATCAGCCACATCCCCGGACTCCTCCAAACCCGGGACTACGCACGAGCGGTCTTCGGTTACATGGTTCCCGAACTACCCGAGAGCGAGTTGGAGCCCCGGGTCGAGCACCGCATGAAGCGCCGGGCCGTGCTCAACCGCACACGCCCAACGCCGTATGAGACGACCGTGCACGAGGCAGCGCTCCGCATCCTGGTGTCCGATCGTGGAGTCGCCCGGACTCAGCTCCTGCACATCCTGCAGGAGATCGAGCGTGGACATGCGACCGTGCGTGTCATCCCGTTCGCCAGAGAGGGCTTCGCCGGAGCCGGGATCGAAATGGTGTATGTGGGCGGTCTGCTCCCCCGGCTGGACACGGTTCTCCGCGATGCCCCGCACGGCACCGCCTTCATCGATGCCGAATCCCAGCTGGCGCGCTTCCGTGCCCTGCTCCATAGAGTGGAGAAGGCAGCCCTGGAGCCCGTGGCTTCACGGGACTTCATCCACCACCTGACGAAGGAACTGTGAGGCGCCCGCATGGAGCAGGTCATCCGTTGGCGGAAGTCGTCGTTCTCCGGCGGAGGTGACGGCAACACCTGCGTGGAGATAGCGAACCTGCACAACCGCACAGCCGTCCGCGACTCAAAAGCTCCGGCCCGAGCCACGCTCTCGTTCCCGGCCGCAGCCTTCGCCACCTTCCTCGACTCCCTCAAATCGTCAGAGTGAGAGCGTCTTCGCGATGTCGTCGGCCATCCGCTCGGCCGGCTCGTCCAGGATCGGTTCCGTCCAGGAGACCAGCATCGTGAGGGCCGTCTGCATGCCGTCCGGGCAAACGCCGTAGAACACCGTGTGGACCACCGGGCGGGGGCCGAAGAAGCCCTTCTTCTCGCCGATGAGGTTCTGGCGGATGCGGACGGCATCGCCGAGGGCGAGCCGTACCTCGCGGATGTCCGGTTCGCCGAAGTCGTGGCTGGTCATGTGCTCGGCCAGCAGGGAGAGGGAGACCTCGGGGAACGTCTCGTCGGGGTGGATGGCGTCGAGTTCCATGATGGCCGCCACCGTCTCGTGACCGCTCACGTACCAGCCGAAGGCGGCCAGCGGATCGCGGGTGTGGCAGTCGGCGGCCGTGCGCTTCAGGTCCCGTGCCAGGCGGCGGACGTCGCCCCTCTCGCCGTCCTGCACGTACCGTTCGGCGAGTTCCTCCGCCTGGTGCTTGGCCCAGTAGTCCAGGTCCACGCTCCCGGCGACGGGGAAGGGCACCCAGTCCTCCGAGCACTCCAGGCCGAGGTTCGAGAGGTCGTCGGTCATGGTGTCGGTCACTCCGTCCAGGTCAGCGAGTCGGCGATCGCGTCGAAGAGTTCGGCCATCGCGTCCGCGATCGCCTCGAGCGGTGTGGAGAAGGTCAGCAGCAGGAAGGCCGTGCTGGCGGGTACTGGGACGTGGTACTCCACCGAGAGCGAGTTGCGCGGTGGCTCGGCGCCTTCCTCGTCGTTGCCCTGCGGTATCAGCCTGCGGACCCGGACGGCTGGGCCCGAGCGCAGTTCCTCGATGCTCACCGATCCCTCGCCGCCGTCGGCGAACCGCTGCGCCAGGGCTTCGAGCGGCAGGGGCTCGGGGTGCCGCAGCGGCGCCAGCGTGACCAGCAGCGACGCGGGGATGGTGAAGGGGCCGACCTCCTGGAGGCTGAGGTACAGCTCGATGCCACCGCTGCGGTGCGCCTTGGCCGCGCGGCGCCGCAGGTCCCTGTGGAGTTCCTCCTTCAGGTGCGGCGCGTTGTCGATGCCGTGGAACTGGCGCTCCACGAGCGCGTCGATCGACTTGTCGCGCTGGTCGGGCTCCAGGAGGATCCGGAACCACCCGTCCGGAAGCAGCAGCCGGTAGTCGCCCGGAGGAGCCGTCTCCTCGGTCTCACCGGTCTCCTCGGTCTCACCGGTCTCCTCGGTCTCCTCGGTCTGGTTCATGCGGGTTGCTCCATGGGGTTCGGTTCCGGCGCCGGTCGTTCCAGCCAGAGCCGGCTGCGCAGCTGGTGTGCGGCGTAGGGCACCGCCTGTAGGACGAGGCCGACCGCCCCCGCGAGGATCGCCGCCATCCCCGCTCCGGGGTGTACGTCCTCGATCCACAGGCCCTGGACGATGGAGAACCATGATCCGAACGCCATGGTGGCCGTGGACGACAGGCCGACGATGGTGCTGGGGAAGCGGGACAACGTGCGTGCCGTCCCCGCGGAGTCGGGCAGCAGGTTGGTGCCGAGCGCCCCCAGTGCCTTGGGCCATGGGGCCTTCCCGACCAGCTTGCGCTCGGAGCCGGGCAGCCCGGCGGTCCGGCGCAGCCTGGACCAGCCGTCGGCGCCACCCCTGCCGCCGAACCAGAGCTGCCACGGAAGTACGGCTCGCACCTGGTCGTGCGGGCCGCGCAGTTCGACCCCGAGGGGCCGGCCGGTCCGGTCGCGCACCAGCACCAGTGAAGTCAGGGCGTGCGGACCACTGAGCGGAAGCCAGTACTCCCGCCCGCCGAGAACGCGCAGGACGAGATCGCGGTCCTGCACTCGCAACTCCGTGTCCCGGCAGAACCTGACGGTCGCTCCCGTCCCTTCCACAGGCGCGGGCCGGATCCGATCCCGTACGACAGGGACGCACTCCCGCAGTCGCAGCCGGGTCCACGCCCGTACGACGAGCCGCGCCATCGGGCCGACGAGAGCGGTGGCGGCCAGCAGCAGGATGACCCAGGGTTCGGTGGTCTCGAAGAACAGGACCACCGTGAACAGGGCGAACCAGACCGCTCCGGCCACGGCGCGAACCCCCCAGTACCACAGAGGGAAATCACCCCCTGGAGCAAGGGACTTGGCTCCGCGTCGACGTGAACCGGACGCCAGCAGCGTGTCGTCTCGGTCAGTCACCACGTGCAGGGGGATGCCCGCGGCCTTGAGCAGGGCGGCCACACCCGTACGGTCGAGCAGTTGCTCGCCCTTCACCCATCGGTCCGGGAGCGCGGGCGACTCCGGCAGCCAGTCCTCCATGTCGAAGGAGCCGACCAGCGCACCATCGCGGTCCTGTAGCTGGACCTCGCCCCACGAGCCCCCGATCGTGGGCCCCATGCGTTCCTTGTCGTCACCGGGGATGTCGAGAAAGACCGCGCGTGTGATCCCACCGTCTCCGATCGGAAAGCGCCACGTGCGCGTGCGCGTCTGCAGTACGAGGTCGCCGTCGTCCAGGTAGAGCCGTGAGCGGTGGCACAGTTCGAGGCCGGGGCCGCGTGACGCCGCAGGCCTGAGAGCCGGTTCGTAGATCACCCGGTGACCCGGTCCATGTCCATCTGCTGATCGCTCATGTCGGCGTCACCCCACCTCGTTCTTGGCCACGGCCCGACCGTGGACGACCACGCTGCCGCCGTAGAACATGCCGGTGAAGACGGGCGAGTACGACAGCTGGATCTCGACCTGTACCTGGTCGACGTCGGCTGCCACGCAGTGGCTCGCGGCGATGTCGGCGCCCGTCATGCTCATCTCCCGGGCGAAGGCCTTCACGCGGGCGTCGCAGTTCTCGTAGTTGATCGGGGCGGGACCGCCCTCGTTGTCGTAGAGGGCCTCGCGGTCGATGTCCTGGGCGGCGTAGCGGGCCGCCTGTTCCGCTATGTCCGCCGCCCGTTCGCGCTTGGAGATGGACAGGCCGCCGTCGATGACGAAGGCGGACAGGGCGAGGAAGACCAGCGCGAAGATGATGACCGCGCCGGCGCCCGAGCCGCGGTCGTCCAGTGCGGTCGCTCGGGTGGACCACCAGGTGCGCACGCGATCGGCCGCGGCGGCGCTCACGTTCCTCACGCCGACCTCCGGAAGGGGTCCAGCGGCGAGCTGAAGCTCGCGGACAGCCGCGTCGGGATGTTCAGGCCCAGTGACGCCAGGCCGCGCACCTGGCAGCTGACCTCGACTGTGAACAGGGTGTCGGGGGCGAAGCCCGCGCTCGTCTGTACCACGGAGACCGGCCCAGAGCAGACATCGGCCAGGTCCGCCTCCGCCGCCTTGCGCGCCTCGGACATGGCCGTCGCATGGTCCTTCTGGATGGAGCCCGCGCGCGCCGCGTCCCGTGCCGCTCCGTCGACCGCGCCACGGCCCTCGACGAGTTGGCCGAAGGCCACCAGCACCAGGATGAACAGGATCATCACCGGGGCGAGGATCACGACCTCCACGGTGGACAGGCCGCTGTCGTCACGGGCGGACGAAGAAGACGGCCGGGAAGAGCGGTTCATCTAGTTCCCGTCCTCCCGCACGAACCTCTCCACCGGACCCGACGACTGCGCGTGCACCGTCAGATCCAGGCCCGGGAACACCGTCGGGATCCGCGCCGAGATCTCCACGCCCACGGTGTTCTGCTCCGGTTGCAGCATCTTCACGTCCGGCGACAGCACCAGTTGAGGGCCCAGTTGACGGATGTAGGCGTCGACGACGTTCCGCGCCTCGCCCCGCCAGGCGCCGGGCTGCTCGTCGGCCGTGGCGCGGGCCTTGCGGGCGCCGGCCTGGGCCGCCGCCTGGGCGACGTGGTCGGCGAAGAAGTACAGCGCGAACTGCACCGTCGCGAAGATCATGAAGAACAGTACGGGGGTGAGCAGCACGAACTCGATCGCGGTCATCCCGCGGTCGCCGCCGGTGGCCGCCGCCTCACGCGCGACCCGCACCCTGCGGCGTACCGCGCGTCGCACCCGTCCGCCCACGTCCGCCAGCATCCCCGTCCACCCCGTCGTGCTTCCTCGTCGTACGCGCGTCGTACGTGCGCACGTCCTGCGTACGCTCGCCGTACGTGCCCTCGCCGTAGCACTCGCCGTACGTGCCCTCGCCGTAGCACTCGTCGTACGTGCCCTCGCCGTGCCCGGTCAGCAGGTCTTGCCCGCGTCCGCGCCCTTGATGCAGTCGCCCACCTTGTTGGCGCCCTCGCTCAGCGCGGAGTTGATGATGGCGGCCACCACGCCGACGATCGCCACGACGACCGCGGAGATGATGACCCACTCGACCGCGGAGGCACCGCGGTCCAGTTCGCCGGAGCGGGCGCGCCGCACACGGCCGCCCAGGAAGGTGACCAGGAAGTCCACGGCCGGGATCCCGGTGTGGAAGTCTCGTCCGTTCATGACAGTCGTTTCCTCTCGAATTCAGGGCAGTTGGCAGGGTTTGGCAGGGGCGGCGCTCACACCTGGAACACCCGCATCGCCGCCGGGAAGATCAGGAACACCAGGAAACCCGCGCACAGCAGCAGCTGGGCCACGAGCATCGACTGGGACTTCTCGCCCGCGCTGCCCTCGATCTCGGCCAGTTCGCGGTGGCGCATGGTCTCGGCGCGCGAGGCGAGCGACTCGCGCACCTTCGCGCCGTCGTCCGCGACCAGGGCCAGGGAGGCCGAAAGGTCCTTCAGCTCCTCCACGCCCAGCTCCTCTCCTAGCTGCCCGAGCGCCTGCCACTGGCTGATGCCGGTGATCCGGGCGTCGGCGAGGGCGTTGCGGATCCGCTGGTTCGCCCAGCCGTCGGACACCTCGGCCGCCGCCATCAGCGCCTCCGGCAGACCGCGGCCGCCGGCCAGGCTCATGGACACCAGGTCCAGATACGCGCCGATGACCCGGCGCAGGTCACGGCGCTTGTCGGCCGCGTCCCGCCGGATCTCCAGATCGGGCAGGAAGAAGAACAGCGCCGCGCACAGCAGCGCCAGCCAGACCGGGATGACCGGGCTGCGGCCGAATCCCAGCGAGTAGACCACGGCGAACAGCAGCGGACCGAAGAACAGCCCGGCGACCGACAGCAGCACCTTCGTCGCCAGGAACCTCTCCCAGCTGCGCTCCAGCACCGCGAGATCGGCGCGCAACGAGCGCTGCTCCCAGCCCTGCTGAAGGTAGAACTCCGCGACGCGCGCGCCGACCTGGGCGCGGAACGTACCGAAGCGGCCCGTCTCCTCCCGGGTCTGGTGCCGCGTCTCGTACGCCGCGCCCCGCGCCCGCATCGCGTCGATCCGCGCGACCTGCGCGACCGCGCTCCGCCTGGACGGCAACAGGGCGCGTACGAGGGCGTAGACGCCGAGGCCGAGGACCGCTCCGACCACGACCGGCATCGTCAGGTTCACCGGCGTACCCCTTCCTCCTGCTGAGCGGGCGTGCGCGGCCGTACGAGCTGCACCGCCGCCCCGTCCCGCACCAGGAAGCGTTCGGGCGTCTCGATCGTGGACAGCTTGCGCAGCCACCAGAAGCCGAGCGCGAACAGACCGCAGACGACCGCGAGGACCAACTGGCCGACCGGGGTGCCGTACGGCGAGACGAAGTCACGGTTGAAGACGGACAGTCCGAGCACGAAGGCGACGGAGACGGCGACGACGATCTGCACCGAGCGGCGGGTCGAGGCCCGCTGGGCCATCACGCGCTGACGCATGTCGACCTCCTCGCGCGCCGACTTGGCCAGGGCGCCGAGAACCTGGCGCAGACCGGGACCGCGCAGCCGGGCGTTGAGGATGAGCGCGGCGACGATGATGTCGGCGGAGGCGTCGTCGATCTCGTCGGCGAGCAGTTGCAGCGCGTCGGGCAGCGGAGTGCGGGCACGCAACCGGTCGACCAGAGAGTCCAGGTGGGGACGCAGGACCGGGGCGGCGGCGCGCGCCGAGGCCGGGATGGCCTGCTCCAGGCCGACCGCGCCGGCGATCGTGTCACGCAGCGACTCCGTCCAGGAGGCCAGGGCCTCCACTCGGCGCATCGCGGCCCGCTCCTCCGCCGCACCGCCGAAGAGGCGGTCCCAGAAGAAGAGGAGGACACCGGCCGCGATGCCGGCGACCGCCCACCGGGTGAGCAGCAGGACGGCGAGGCCGACGAGAGCGGCGACGGAGCCGCGCTGCCCGGCGAAACGGAGCAGTTCGCTCGCCCGCCGGCTCGCCCTCTGCTTCTCGTGCTCGGGCTTGGCGGGCAGTCCGCGGACGGCGACGACCAGCAGGGCGAGACCGCCGCCGACGGCGACGCCGGAACCGATCGAGTACAGGACGGTGGTGGAGAACAGGCCCCCCATGGAGCCGAGCGGGTCCAGTGCGGCAGACGTCATGGTCACCCCCAGGTTCCGTGGGGCTGGTAACCGTGCGCCATGAGGTCCTCCAGGCAGGCTATGGGCGCGTGCGGCACGACCCGGCCGTCGGGCGTTTCGGCGAACACCTCGCTGGACAGCACGCGGCCGTCGACGCCGTTGACCTCGCGGACCGAGGTCACCATGCGCTGAAGCCGGCCGCCGGTCTGGAAGTTGTTGCGCCGCTGGATGAAGACGACGAAGTTCACCGCGCCCGCGATCAGCATCTGGCTGGCCTCGATGGGCAGCCGCTCCGTCGCCTGCAACGCGTAGGTGGAGATGCGGTTGAAGACCTCGCTGGAGCTGTTGGCGTGGATCGTGGACAGCGAGCCGTCGTTGCCCTGCGACATCGCGTTCAGCATGGTCACGATCTCGTCGCCGAGCACCTCGCCGACGATGACGCGGGAAGGGTTCATACGAAGGGACCGGCGCACCAGCTCGGCCATGGAAATGGTGCCCTGACCCTCGGAGTTGGGCAGGCGCTCCTCGAACGCCACCGTGTTGGGGTGCAGTTCGGGGAAGGTGTCCAACCCGAGCTCCAGCGCCCGCTCGACCGTGATGAGCCGCTCGTGCGGCGGGATCTCGTTGGCGAGGGCGCGCAGCAGCGTCGTCTTTCCGGCGTTCGTGGCACCCGCGATCATGATGTTCTTGCGGGCGCGGACCGCGCAGGCCAGGAAGTGCCCCAGCTCCGGCGCGAGCGTGCCGTTGCCGACCAGGTCGGAGATGAACACCTTGCCCATCCGGGCCCGGCGGATGGACAGCGCGGGCCGGCGGGTCACGTCCATGACGGCCGACAGCCGCGAACCGTCCGGCAGCCGCAGGTCGAGCTGCGGGTTGGCGGAGTCGAAGGGGCGGGACGACAGGCCCGAGTAGGCGCCGAGCACCTGGATGAGCTCGATCAGCTCCTCGTCGGTCTCGGCGACCGGCTCGCCCTTGACCTCGCGCCCGTCGGCGTACCCGACGAACACCTGGTCGCAGCCGTTGATGTCGATGTTCTCGACCTGCGGGTCGTCGAGCAGCGGCTGGAGCCGGCCGACGCCGAACAGCGCCGCGTGCACGGCGGCCGCGTACTGCTCCTCGGTCTCGGCGTCCAGCGGCGTACGGCCCGCGTTGATCTCGGCGCGGGCGTACTCCTCCAGTATCTGCGCTATGACCGCGCGGGCGTACTGCCGCTCGTCCTCGCCGGACATCGGCGTGACGCCGTTGACCTGGTCGAGTCGGCGCTGCTCGGCGATGCGGTCACCGGCGTCCTGCCGGAACCGCTTGACCAGCTGGTGGTCGACAGCGGTCATCGCCCGGCTCCTGGCTGACCGTTCATGTGGGGCGGGTGCTGGCCGTGCTGGTTCACGTGCTGGGCCTGGGGCGCCTGCTGCGTCTGGTGCGCCTGTGCGGATACGGCCCAGGCGGCGCCGTACTGCTGGTACAGGTCGGCGGTGACCTTGCGGGCCGAGCGGATCAGCAAGGACTTGTCCAGGCGGCCGCGCCTGCGCCCGGCCAACTGGTCGGCGCCTGCCGGGTCGTCGGCGATGGTGCCGACGACGCGGGCACCGGTCTGGGCGTGCACCAGCATGTCGTTGACCTGACCGGAGACCTTGCCCGCGGTGTTCGGGTCGGCGACCAGGACGACGCCGACCACCGGGGTCGCCAGGCTCGCGGCACCGCGCGGGCCGCCGTGCAGCTTCGCGGACAGCGCGGCGGCGCGGTCGCGGACGCGGGCGATGGCCTCCGGCTCGGTGCGCGAGATCAGCAGGACGAGGGAGGCGTGCGGGAACAGTTCCACGGCGGGGGTGTCCCCGCTGATCCGGCCGCAGTCGGCGATGACGTCGGCGGGCGCGTTCGGGGAGTCGGCGAGCGAGGCGAAGGCATGGCCCAGGGTGGGCCACAGCCCGGCGAGACCGGCGGCCTGCTCGGCGATGCCGAGTCCGACGAGGACCTCCAGGCCACCGCTCAACGGCTGTACATGATCCCAGAGTTGGTCGGGAACGAGCCCGCGGCGCGCGGTCGCGGCGATGGACAGCATGCCGACGTTCGGGTTGAGCGGCCCGCCGTGGGCTGCGGCGCTGCGGTAGACGAGGTCGCCGCCGGCCGGGTCCGTCTCGGCGAGCAGCACGCGCCGCGGCCAGACGGCGGCCAGCGCGACGGCGGCGGTGGTGACGCCGGGCGAACCCTTGTCGGCGGCCAGTGCGATGAGGGCCATGGGTGCGCTGCCGCCCTCAGTTGCCGGGAACGACGACGACGGCGACGGAACCCGCGGAGGCGGCCTGGGTCACGGCGGCGGCGTCGGACTGGTCGACGAGAAGGGTCAGCGACAGGTTGCCGGTGCTCACGGCGGCGTCGCTGTTGTCGCTCTTGAAGCTGACGCGCGCCTTGTCGACGATGAGGTTGCCGCCGGCGGACGAGCCGGTGGAGCCGCTGCCGGAGTTGGAGCTCGACGCGTTGTCGCCGACGCGGTAGACGGCGACGATGTCGCCGCTCTTGATGCCCGACGGGTACTGCCCCTCCTTGAGGGCGACACCGACGGAGGCCTTACCGGCCGGAAGGCTGCTCTTCGCGCCGAACATCTGCCCCACCACAACCGTGCCCGCGTAGATGGTGGACTTGGCCTTGAGGGCCTTGAGGGCGCCCAGCTGCGACCACTGGACGTAGTCGATCGAGTCGTCGGCGGCCACCATCACCGAGGTCACGTCATCGGAGGTGACGGACTCTCCGGCCTGGATGTCCTTCGCCACCTTGACGACCTCGATCCGGTCCCCGGCCTGGAGCACGAGCATCGTGGCGCCCAGCGCGCCCACCAGGATGAGCAGCACCGCCAGGGCCGCGAGCGCCGGTTTGCGCTCGCGAGGCGATGTGGGAAGCCGGTCACCGACCGACGGTTGGGCCGGAGCCGCGGCACGTCCCGCGCCCGCCCCCGTACGCTCCTGGATCTTCACGCAACCGCTCCCCGTACACCCAAGATGTCGTCTGCCAAGCTCTTTGCCTGGGCTGCAAACCCGGACACTTCACCAGCGATCCGGGCGATGTCGCGACTATCCGGCGCGGGGTCGAGTGTCAAGCCATCGCACGGTATCAGCCGCACATAAGCCCCTCAAGGCGAGTCAGGCCCCTTGGGTCACGGTCGACTTGACGTTATCCGTCAGCAACTCCATTGCAGGCCTGCCTCATGAGGCGCGACCGAATCACACCCACGCGAGTGTGCGACCGCGAACCCGTCGTCACGGTGACCCTCTGGAGTCCCGGCTCACGCCTGACCCGCGACCACTGGGCACGCACCATGCCTGCACGAATTGCTCACAAGGGAGCGGATCAGTCATGCCGTGATCTTCCCCATGAAGCAAGCACCGTTGACCTTGTCCGCCTCTGCGCTGGTCACCGTCGCGCTATCCGCCTGCTTGAACGATGCAGAGGACATCGCCGCCGCCGACAAGCGACTGCCCGGCCGTGACCCACTGGCACCGCCGCGACTGGACCGATCAGGCTGCGCTGCATCACACCTCGGCAGCAAGAAGTCCGAAATTGACCTACCCGGAGAGGGGCCCAGCTTGGCGGAAGCAACCGCAGCACCGATACCGTCGAACTCCCTGACTAACTCAGCGCTCACGGGGAGTCACAGTGAAGCGACGTTCTTTGCCCGTTGCTGCCGCGCTCGTCGCAGCCGCAGCCTTGTTGACGACGGCTTGCAGTGGCGGAGGCGGCAGCTCCAAGGCCAACGACACGATCCCGGGCGCTGACACCCGCGATACGCAAGCGTCGCCATCGCCCAGCGCTGACGCTTCGGACGAGCCTCATCGACCAGACATCACGCTGCCCGGCGACGTCAAGGACGTCTTTGAGAGCTGGCATACAGGCGATCCGACCAATGACGCCATCCTCGCCGATGCCGGCCGTGCGCAGACTGCCACCAACTACGCAATCATCAAGGGGAACCCCGACGAACCGGCTCTCGCGTTCTACCGGCAGGGGAACGCTCTCGTCGGCGGCGCTGAGTGGGTCAAGTCCTTTGTAGATGCCGGGATCACCTACACGGGCACTGTGCGGTACTTCAACCCCAACGTGATCACCTACAGCAAGACCTCGGCAGCGGTGACGTTCTGCACGGATGAAACGAAGGCGTTCAACAAGGACACGAAGACGCAGAAGGTCGACAGGACACCCCCGGACAGCGACTCGTACGTCTACTACAACACGCACCTGAAGCGGAACAAGGACGGCGTCTGGCAGACCACGGAGCTCGTTTCCGACAGGGGGAACGCGAAGTGCACGCCATGAGGTTGCACCGCGCGGGGGCTGCTATCAGCATCCTTGCCGCTGCATGCCTGCTGGCCTCGAGCCCAGCCTACGCGAAGCGCGGTCCGGGCGGTTCCGACGGCGGCGCGAAGACGTCGGGGACCAGATCGGGGAACACGCTTGAGTCACGCATCACCTATTCCGGCCGCATCGGCGGGATCAACGGCACCTCGACAGGCAACGTAGCCCCCATCGGCAATTGGAACCCGCCCGCGTGCTGGTACGAACCCGTGTCAGCCAAGGATTTCCAGAACCAGGTCGAGAGCCAGTACGCCGAGGTCGTCAACGACCCCCGGCAACCCAACTATGCCAAGGCGGCGACGGGCCAGTTCCGGAACACCTACAAGGATGACAAGTATAAGAACTACAATCTCGACAAGGCCGACGAAGGCAACTGGTGGATAGCAGTCCAGGACCCCAACCGCCTTGACGACCCGGGCGCGTTCACCTGTGACAAGCTGCCTTTTTGGGTCCGAAACGGCGACACACCAGCCGTACAGAACGCCATCACGCCACAGGTCCTCGCGGAACTCGCCTACAGCAGAATCCTGCTCCCCGACACCAAGGTCACCCTAGCACCCCAGAACGTGACCAAGGTCAACCTCCCGACATGGGCGTGGCTTGATCCGTCCGCGTTCAAGCCGGTCCAAGTGACCGCTTCCCTCAACGCGGCCGGCCTCAACATCCAGGCGACGACCACCGCCAAACCGGTCTCCCTCAAGCTCCAGCCCGGAACCGCTGACGCAGAGACCTACCCCGCCTCGGGTGAGTGCGCGATCAATAATGATGGCTCGATCGGCGAGTCATACACCAGGGGCAAGTCCGTCCAAGCACCACCTTGCGGAATCAAGTACCTCCGGTCCTCCGGCAACGGACCGTTCAACCTCAAAGCGACCATCACCTGGAGGATCAACTGGATCGGCACCGGTGGCGCCGGCGGAGAGCTTCCCGATGGCACCTTCGGGGCGACACAGGACGTCACCGTCCAGGAGATTCAGGCCGTCAACCGTTGAGCAACTGATGCCATGTCGAAAAACGAGACAGAAGCGATGACAGGCTGTTCTCGAAAAAAAGACTCAGCCCACGAGCGTCAAGCAGGGTGCAGGCGGCGGCTTGCGAGGGCGCACTGGGCCAAGGCTTGCCGTGAGTGGAAGTACCGGATTTTTTCATCAAAGGCCGGTGAAGAGACGGTAAGGCGCGCCCAGGGCCGCTTTACGGTAAACATCGCCGCTTATTGCTGCGCATCGCTGATACAAGGCCGGACATGTCAGCAGCGTCATGCTGTACCAGACAACAGGGCGGGGTCTGCTCGCACAGAGCCCAGACCCCCGTCTTCCCATCAGGCACGCGCTCCTGGCTTGGCCAGCATTTGGCATAGGTAGAGTCAGGCGGGCACTTCATCCCGATGATCTTGGAGGTACGAGTGGCATTCGGCGGGCGTAAGAGGGCGAAGGCAGCGGAGGAACCACCGGTGGAACCCACGCCGTGGGCAAACGTGCGCGAGTTCGTCATCAGCTCCGTCGAGCGCCCCAAGTCACCAAAGCGGATGCGTTCGGTGTGGGGTAAGCCAGCTGTGCGCGTGCCAACTGGCAGTAGCGACTACCCTGCCCTCGCCCCGTGTGCGTTCCTCGGTTCATCGTCCGTCCCAAATCCTCCGTCTCGCCCTGAACTCACACTTTACGAGGACATAGACAGCCAGCGTCTACTGTGCTACGTCGAGGAACCTCAGGAAGTAAACAGAGAACAGCACTATGTCGTGCGCGACTCACGGCAACAGGCCATCGGGACCCTCCGCCGCGTACCACCGAAGCGCCCTTTCAAACACACCTGGCGAATCGACCAACCCGGACATCCCACAATCATCGGCCGTAACGAATGGGCCAGTGGAACTGCCGGTCAGGCAGTTGCACGCGTTGCCATCCGTGCCGCCTTCGAAGCAGTGGACAGCGCGTTCTATGCGGGCACCGACCAAAAGCCAACAACCAAGGCCCGGACTTTGGAATGGCTGGCCGGGGACGAGGTCGTCATGACATCGGAGGGTAGCTCCAAAGTAGAGATCCAGGCGGACTGGGTCGATCGGCGACTAGCGTTCGCCTTCGCTCTGGTTGGAGACAAGTAGCCTGCCGCCGAACTTACTTGCGTCCGGTCGCGCCGGCGGACTCGCCGCATATGACGCGACCCTTCCGCTCTGATTGAAGTGAAGATGTCAAGTCTCGACGCCTGCAAGGTACGCACTTTTGGGGGGAAGTGAGAACATGAGGACCGTCAATCCAGACAATCTTGATCAACTTGCCAAACTACTCGACGGGCGTGGTGGCGTACGGGACAAGCTGGACGAAGCCTTTACAAGGGCCTCCCGACTCGCGGTCACCAGTCATCTCGCGGCGCTGAAGCCATTACGAAGCTGGGTCGGTGATACTGCACCCGACCTGCGTAAGCGAGCCTCGATCGCTCGTCTGGAAAGCGGCGATCCAGAAGCCGGCCTCAGGTGGGCAGGGTTCGAACCCAAGGACATCGAGAAGTACCTCAAGAAGCACGACGGCGATGGGCTGAGCCCAGACGAGATCCTCCTTGCCAATTCGATAGCTGCCAGCGACGACGCGCACGCGAGCGCCTTCAAGCGCCAGCCACATGAATCGCTCGACGACTGGGTCAAGAGAATCAAGACACATGCTTTGGAGCAGATCCCCGGGCTCAAACCTCACGCAGAGACCATCATGACCGTGATCGACCTGTATGGGGACTGGAAGGACGTCACCAAGGCTACAACTGTCGTTACGATTCAAGGGACAGCCCTCACCAAAGTCCTTGTCGGCAACTTGTTTAAGACGAATGTCTTGGGACCTTGGAAGGACCGGATCGGCATGGCGCTGCGAGGGTCCAACAATGGGCTGCTGCGATGGTCCGGGGGAAAGATCCTTGCAGCGAATCCGACCATCCGCTCCTTGAGCGCACCAGGCAGTTGGCTGCCCAGCAAGCTCAGTCAGTGGGCTCAGAAAATCCCCGGCGCAAATGGAATGATCGGCGACTGGACGGGCGGTGTACTCGACAGGCTCCGTCGCACGAGCATCATGCGCGCTCCCATCGTTAATGGGATCTCCGTCAACAAAGCCATTAATTTTCTGGTCGGTTCTGACGCCGTGGCTGCTCGGTACGGAGGAATTACCCACTCGGGACAAGCAGTGGCACGGGCTGGGAACGCCAGCCTCGTCAAAGTCACGAACAATATCTACTCGAGGGCTCGAGGCCTCGGGTTCAGCCGCACGGCCTCCCTCGCCAAGGGCTTGGCCGGGGCTGGCAAAGTCTCGGGTTTCCTGCGAGGGGCGGGCATCGCCGGGAGCGCGGCCTCGACGGTGTGGAGTGCCGCCAACGTCATTTCGCAGGGCAACCCGGTCGATGCCTTCAAACGTAAGGGCGCCGGCTATGTGGCCGACGTGGCCGAGGTCGGCTTCAACGCCTCCCTGACAGCCGCGATGATCGCCCCCAACCCGATCACCATCGGCCTCGCCGTGGGAACCGGCGTCATCTATGCCGGCGCCAAGGTCGTCGAGCACTGGGACGACATCAAGAAGGGGGCGGGGAAGGCTGCCGACTGGGTGGGAAGCAAGACGAAGGACCTGGGCAAGAGCATCGCCAAGTCCAAGGTGAATCCAATGAACTGGTTCTGACCACAGGGAGCGGGATGAGCTACGCCCGCCGCCGCAGGCGCCCGTACAGCAACCCGCCGATGACCCACGCCTGAGAGGGGGACACGCCGGTAACCTCCGTGCTCATCCGCAGGGGCGAGCCAATCCTGAGTGTCGGCTTGCCTGGCCCCGACTCCTTGATCAGCTGCCGGGCGACCAAATCAAGGCGGCGCATCGTCTACCGCACCCGCGTGCACAGGGGCAGCGACGAAGGACAAGCGCCCGGTGTGTGTAGGCAAGGCTTCGCCGGACGGGTTGCACCTGCTGCGCGGCGGCGGGTTCCGGCTACCCGGCAACAACGCCGCACAGGCCGACGGTATGACTCGCACAGCGACGCTGTGGGAGAGCCAAGGCCTCCCCCTCCGAGGACCAGACACTCTCCCTACTCAACAACGGCGGCGTTCAGCGCTTCCCGACTGGTCTGTCCCTCACCGTCTCGTACGTCGACACCGCAGCGGGAGCCGCCGGCATCGGCGCGAACTGCGCCGCGATGCCCGTCGCTGTGTACAAGGACGTCCGGGTTGGCGACACGGTGGAATTTGCGGGGGTGATGTTCGAGGTGTCGGAACTCGCCAAGAAGGGCGTGTGGTTGAGACAGGCCAGCAAGTAGGACAGAAAGGCCGCGCCGCCGTCCGTGCTGCCTTCTGTCTCTTCACCTGCCTAGCCTGCGTCGAGCGCTGCTCGAGCCTGTCACGGCGACGGGCCTAGGCTGTCTGCAGTGTCCAACGTGCCATCGCCGAGCCTTTTCGGCTCGGCCCCACCGGGTTTGATGGTTCCTCTACAGTCGTGTCGTTCCCTGATGCACAGGTCGCGATAGGAGTCAGGTATGGCGTTCGGCAGGAGCAGGAAGGCCGAAGAGCCGCGCGTGCAGCCCGTCGGCTGGGTGGATGCGTGGGAGTTCGTGATCGGGACCGAGGAACGTCCGGCCGCGAGTGGTCGGAAGAACGCCGTCCACGGGCCGCGTGCCTTCCGTGTTCCTAGCGGCGGTGGCATGCACCGCGTCTTCGCACCGTGCGCGTTCTTCCCGCCAGAGTCCCAGTCGTCAACGTCCACGCCCGGAGATCTCCGCTTGTTCGAGGACCCCGAAGGACAGCAGCTTCTCTGTTACCTCACCGCACCGGAAGACAGAAGCGGAGAACGCTACTTCCGGGTCCACGATGGCGACGGACGTGTCATCGGTTCGATTCACACAGCCGCCGCTCTCAGGCGGGCGCTGAAGCCGGAGTGGTACATCGAGCAGCCCGGGCGACCCGCCATCGTGAGCTGCCACGAGTGGGCGAAGGGCGGCACCAAGGGAATCGTTCAACGGGGAGCCGGGAAGTTGCTCACGAGCGTCGTCCAGGGTGTGGCCGACCTCGGAGCGGAGGGAGGTGACCATTCCTCGCCGCAGCGGCCACTGGAGTGGCGGGCTAGTGATGAGTTGGTGATGACGTCTCAGGGACACCGGTCGTTCCTGCTCAGGGCCGGGTGGATCGACCGGCGACTCGTGTTCGCATACGCCCTGGTACGCAATGGATGAGCTGTCCGCCTCCGCACGGACACCCATTTGACGATCGTCTGGCGTTCGTCTCCATTCCGAGGAGAGCCAAGTAGGGCACCATCCCGATCAGCGGGTTGCCTTACGGGGACGAACGGCAAGTCCTCGTACGATGATTATCCTGAGCCGGTAGGGACCAATAAGATCAAAATGCGTGCCGCACTTTTAAGGGGGAAAAGCGTGAGGACCGTCAATCCGGACGATCTGGACCAGCTCGCCAAACTCCTGGACGGACGGGGCGGCATACAGGACAAACTCGACGAGGCCTTCACGCGAGCCTCACGACTCGGCGTCACCAGTCACCTCACGTCTCTGAAGCCGATGCGCGGCTGGGCCAAAGACGCAGCACCCGACCTGCGCAAGCGGGCCACAATCGCACGTCTGGAGGACGGCGATCCCGAGGCAGGGGTACGTTGGGCGGGATTCAGCGCGAGTGATCTGCAGAAGTACCTCGATAGGCACGGTGGAAAGGGACTCTCTCCGGACGAGATCCTACTCGCGAACTCCGTTGCGGCCAGCGACGACCCGAAAGCCTACTCCTTCAAGAGAACGCCCGACGAGTCGCTCAATGACTGGATCGAACGCATGAAGGCCCACGCAATCACGCAGATACCCGGGCTGCAGCCCCATGAGGGGACCATTGCAACAATTATCGGTTATTACGGCGATTGGACGTCGGTCACGAAGGCCACCGCCACCATCACTATGCAGGGCACTTCACTGACCAGGGTACTGCTGGGAAACTCCCTCAAACAGGGTGCGCTCACAACCTGGAAGAACCGTATTGGACTTGCGCTCCGAGGCACTAACAACGGTGCACTGAAGTGGGCCGGTAACGGACTCGTCGAGTGGACTCCCAAGCTTCGCTCGCTCAGCGCACCCGGTAGTTGGTTTCCCAGCGCCCTCAGTTCATGGGCACGGAAGGTCCCGCTCCTCCGGGGGCCCGTCGGCGACTGGACTGGCACCGCTTACAACGCAGCCCGCCGCCTGCCGATCATGGATACGCCTCTGTGGCGGGGTCTGACCGTCAATAAAGCCATTAACTTTTTGGTCGGATCAGACGAACTGGCGCAAGTTTATGGCGGTTTCACCCACTCGGGTCAAGCCGCAATGCGAGCTGGCAACGCCAGCCTCATCAAGGTTTTCACCAAAGCTGCAAACGTACAGCGATTCACCAACTCGCTGCCGAATGCCGCGCGCGGCGCAGGCGCATTCCGCACCGGGCTCGGTGCGGCAGCGAAGACGGCCGGCTTTCTCCGGGGCGCAGGTATCGTCGGCGGAGTCGCCTCGACAGGGCTCAGCGCCGCCAACGTCATTTCGCAGGGCAACCCGGTAGAGGCCTTCAAGCGCAACGGTGCGGGCTACGTGGCCGACGTAGCAGAGGTCGGCTTCAACGCATCCATGACCGCGGCCATGATCGCCCCCAACCCGATCACCATCGGCCTCGCCGTGGGAACCGGCGTCATCTATGCCGGCGCCAAGGTCGTCGAGCACTGGGACGACATCAAGAAGGGGGCGGGGAAGGCTGCCGACTGGGTGGGAAGCAAGACGAAAGACCTGGGCAAGAGCATCGCCAAGTCCAAGGTGAATCCAATGAACTGGTTCTGACCACAGGGAGCGGCATGACCTACGCCCGCCGCCGCAGGCGCCCGTACAGGGTGAAAGCCTCCATCAAGACGAGCAACCCGCCGCTGATCCACACCTGAGACGGGGACACGCCGGTAACCTCCGTGCTCATCCGCGGGGCAAGCCAGTCCTGCGGGTCGGTCACCAGCATGACGCGCTGTCCGGTCTTGAGTTCCTCACCGCAACCGTCGGTACCGTCCACGTCGTAGGAGCGGGAGCCGGTCTCTGCCGTCTCCAGCGGCACGACCGTGCACGTCCGTCCGTCAGCTCTTGTGTGTCTTGTGTGATAGCCACCGATCTTGACAATCACCGCGTCTTGCCTCAGCCCGCGCTGGTCCAAAACGTAGTCGTCCAGCGCGGGCCCCACGAAGAGCATGAAGGCAAAGCCGGAGACTGCCACGAGGGCACCCGGCCCCGCACCGCACATCGTCCAGGCGATGACCAGGACGAGCATTGCCAAGAAGGCTCCGAGGAGGAGCACGAGCGTCCCCTGCTTCTGTGCGAGCCATGAACAGCCCGCCATCACCGCTGGAGTGAGGATCAAGATGGCCATAGTGCCGGGCCACCGGCACGGCCTCGCCACGTGCAGTACCGTCTCCGGCCCAGTCGCCGGGCGCTCACTCTTCCAGGTGGTCATCGTGTTGTTCGGTCCTTCAATGTTTCCCGGCCGACTGCGGCGCATCGTCACTCGCTGTCGATCAGAAGCTCGTTCCGGTCCGGCAGCAGGTTCGTGATCTTGTCCCAGACCTCGGAAGAATTCGATTTCACCAGGACGAGTGGACTGTCCGGGCCTACCTGACCCGGCATGATGGGCTCCTCCGGCTGCTCACGGATCCAGTAGCCGAGTGAACCGCAGTCCCAGACGGCCAGGGCTCGGATCATCGCGGCGCGCTCGCCGTCGTGCTCGCCGTCCCAGGCCGTGGTGATGCGCCAAGTTGCATTGAGGGAGACGACCAGATCCAGGAACTGGGCGAGTTGCGGGTCCTTGAGATCGGCGTCGGCGTCCGCCAGCGCCTTGCGCACCAGCGCGCGCGTCTCGTCGTCGTCGGCGCCCGGCTCCTCGAGTGCCACGAACGCGGCGTCCAGCGCTGCCATCGTTGTCTCGATGCGGACCTCGGGGGCACCATCCTCGGGCTTGTCCCCGCGGTGCAGGTTGACTTTGCGGGACAGTTCCCACACGAGTGTGTTGGGCTCGATGGAGACGTACTCGGACTCCTCCTCGCCCGGCCAGCCGTCGTGCGAGATCACCGCTTCCTGGCCGACGACCACACCGTGGTTGACCGGACCGTGCTCGCCGGTGATTTCCACTTGGACCATGACCATCGGGTCCGCCAGAGCGCCGAGCAGGTCTCGGAGCAGAGGGGCCAGTTCGCCCTCTCCTCCCACCAGACCGATGCGCTGGAGCTCGACCAACGACTCCCACAACTCCTCGGGAGGCGTCTCACCGTCCAGCAGGTGGGCGAAGACGGCGATGTGGCGGTCGGCCAGCCGGAAGCGTGCTCGCGAGCTGTCGTACGAGGGCACTGGTCTGGATTCCTCCCCTGAGGCGGCGGCGCCGACTCACTTCTTCTTTTCCTGCAGGTCCTTGGCGTCCTGAGTGCACTGGTGCGCTTCGTCCCGCAGCGCCTTCGCAACCGTGCCACACGTCGTCTGCCAGCTCCTCAGCCTGCCGCGCACGTTGTCCGCGTTCGGGCCCGACCAGGTCTTCATCCCCGTGGTCGCGTGCTTCTTGGCAGTGTCGACGAGCGAGTCGATGTGGTCGGCCAGCGACCGCAACTGGCTGGCACGATGGTTGAGTTCCTGAATATCAGGATTTGCCATAGCAGCCTCCCCCGCTGTCTCGGGACTTCAGCATACTGACGCTGCCCCACTCGCTCCGCGCGGCCCCATGGCCCGGACCATCACCGTTCGTTCACCAGAAGTCCCGATCTCCTGCAGTGTTGGACGAGAGCCATGGATGGTGCGGTAGCGTCCACTGTCGCAAACGGACAGTCCGCTTGCTTTTGAACCAGACGGGGTTGGTCGCTATGGATCGCGGTGCAGATCTCCACCGGCTTCGGGAGCTCTCCAAGCTCTACGCCCGCAAGTCACACGATCTGCAGGTGCTCATCAAGGAGCTGGACTCGGCGACGGGCAGCAGCGAGAGCTACTGGAAGGGCCCGAAGGCCGAGCGGTTCCGCCAGGACTGGCACGACGTCAAGCCGACGTTCTCCAAGTGGGTCGACACCCTGCACGACGCCAGCAAGTCGGCCAACACGAGCGCCGACAACATCGAGCGCGCTACCTGATCCCGGGCAGCCTCCTGCTTGTGCCACATTCTGACAGTGCACCGGGCCCCAAGCCGTCGGGGTCGGGGCCCGGTGCCTGGTGGTACATGTACGCCTTCCGGATCGTCAGATGCTCTACTGGTACAGCCGGGCATCGACCGCCGAGACCTTGTCGGGCTCGCTACGGATGGCAGCGTGCGACCGCGACAAACTGCCGCTGCGGGAGTGGCGGCTGACGTACACCGGCGCGCTGCTTCCGCAACTCCGCCTCTGCGGTCAGCCGTTCAGCCGTTCAGCCGTTCAGCGGGATTTCGGTGGCGGCGTCCAGTCGTTTCGCCATCGCTTCGTTTTTCCCATGAGAACGATTCTCCGTCTCAAGCCCTAGCCGGCCACCGAGCTTCTTGGCTTCCCCTTGCCGACCTTCGCGGCCGCATGGCTGACGGCGTGCGCGGCCATCTTGCCGGTATCGCCTGGACGCCGGGACTCCATCCGCTCGGATGGAGTCCCGGCGCTTGCACCGTCGTGCCGTCAGTCGTTGATGACGGCCTGGATGGGCATGAACGAGCCTGCCGACACGAACAGCCCGCTGCCGGCCGGTCCGCCGCCGCTGTTCGCAGGGAGCCGGATGCCGAACAGTTCGCCGTCCGAGGGGCTTTGCGGGGTGAGCAGCAATCCGTTTCGGGACTTGCGGGCCTCCGTGGCGAAGCCGCGGTACTGGCCCGCCAGGCTGTCCGCCATGCCGGCGGCGATGAGCCCGAGGCCTCCGTCCCCACCCTTGCGGACCAAGCTCTCCAACGCCTCGTCGAGCCGAGTGTCGTAGAGGAGTTCCGCGTCGTCGACGACGACGATGTACGGGCCTCCCTCAAGGTTCTCGACCAGTTCGTCGAGGTCTTCCTCTCGGCTGTCGGCGTTGAGGAATCCAAGGACACCGGCACGCCCCTCCAGAGCACGCAGCGGTGAACGGCGCGGCGTGACGACGACCACGTGGGTACCGGCCGCCAGGAGTGACTGGGTGGCGGCCGTCAACAGGGTCGAACGGCCGGACTTCGGCGGGCCTGCGATGACGAAGCCCGGACCGTTCTCCTCCAGGTCGATACCGACTGGGCGCAGTTCGTCGCCACCGACGCCCAGAAGTGCCCACAGTGGCGACGAGGGTGCGAAGTCGGGGTCCAAGGCCAGCGCCTCGGAGGCCGTAATCCGGGAAGGCAGCGCGTCTACCCGCATGGGGCGGTGCCCGGCGGGCAAACGGCCGTGGCGTGACGCGGCCTCCTCCGCGATGGCTCGCAACGCACGGACCTGGACTTGGCCCGAGGGATCGTCGTCCAATAGAGCAATCTGGGTCTCGTCGACACCGTCGTCGGTGACGCGCAGGGCACGGCCGGGCGGCATGTTCTTGGGCACTTCGCGAGCTTGGAGGCCGGCCGCGGAGTAGTCGTTCGGATCGGCGAAACGCAGAACGAGCCGGTCGGCGAAGGCGGAGGAGACGTGCCCGCTCAGGCCACTGCGGTCGGCGGTCATGACCACCTTCAGGCCCACCGCGGAGCCTTCACGGAAGATCCGCTGCATCAGCTCGATCATCTGACCGTAGTTGAAATTCTCAAAGGTGGAGGTGAAGCCTTCCCAGCTGTCGAGAAGCAGCACCATCCACGGGAGCCGCTCCTCGGGCGCCGCGGCTGCGCGCTGTTCCGCGGCGCTGGAGGTGCCTTCCACGGCCAGCAGTTGCTGACGCCTTGCGATCTCGGCCAGCAGGCGGTCGATCAGGCGCCGCACCCGGTCGGGCTCGTCGCGGCTGACCACGGCTCCGACGTGCGGCAGACGCATCAACGGCAGCAGTGCGTTGGAACCGCAGTCGATGCCGTAGACGTGCACGTCATGCGGGGAGGTGGTGCGGGCCAGGGAGCCGGCCAGCGTGCGCAGGGCTGTCGAGCGGCCACAGCGCGCGCCGCCCACCAGCATCGTGTGCTCGCCGTGCACAAGGTCCAGGACCATGGGCCTACGGCTCTGCTGGGCCGGGAGGTCGATCAGGCCGAAGGGAATGGGCGGCACATCCTCGCCGTGTCCCTTCTGAGCCGAAGGGGCCTTGCCGTATGTGGCCAGTTCTTCCAACGTCACCTTCTGTGCCAGCGGCTCCAGCCACGGGCTGCGCTGCTCCCCGAAGCCCATCCGCACCGCGCCGTCCGCCACAGCGTCGACGAGGACCGCCAAGTCGGTGACCATGGTGCCGTCGTCCTCGGACTCCGCCGCTTTCGGCAGCGGGCGGCCGTAGGAATTCCAGGGCAGGTGGAGCAGCGTCGCCTTGGGGCCGGTACGGCCCGTGGCGGGGCGGCGGCCGCCGATACGCGCCGACTGCACGCCGACCAGGGACTGGGCACCGGAGCGGACGTACATGCGTCCGGGGGTGGACTTCGCGATGGCGCCCGAGTCGGGGGCGTCGATGACGTCCATGGACTCCGATGCGTCCGTCACGCGTAGCGCGATCCGCAGGTTGGTGTTGGCGCGGATGTCCGCGCTGACCACACCCGCCGGCCGCTGCGTGGCCAGGATCAGGTGCACACCGAGGGAACGGCCACGGCGGGCGATGTCGACAAGGCCCGCGACGAAGTCGGGTAGTTCGGCGACGAGCGAGGCGAACTCGTCGATGACCAGGACGAGCCGAGGCATCGGCTCGAGCTCGGGGCGGTTCTTGCGCGTGTCGTTGTAGTCCTCGATGTCCTTGGCGGCCGCATCGAAAAGGATCTTCTCCCGGCGGTGCAGCTCGGCCGCGAGGGATGCCAGGGCCCGCTCGGTCAGGTGGGCGTCCAGATCGCTGACCATGCCGACTGTGTGCGGCAGCCGGGCGCAGTCCATGAACGCGCTGCCGCCCTTGTAATCGATGAGGACGTAGTTCAGGGCGTCGGGACGGTTGGCGACGGCGAGCGAGGCGATGATCGTCTGCAAGAGCTCGGACTTACCAGCACCCGTCGTACCCGCGACCAGTGCGTGCGGACCGTCTCGCCGGATGTCCAGGACGAACGGCCCGTCCGCCGCGATGCCGACGGGTGCGGCCGTCGTCGAGCCGCGCGTCTCCCAGATCCGCTCCACATCCATGCCCGTGGGATCGGGCAGCCCCAGCAGACTCAGCAACCGGGCAGAGGTGGGCAGGCTGCTGTTGGCATCGTCACGGCTGACATCACGCACGGGCGCGAGGGACCGGGCGAGCAGTTCGCACCACTCCGGTGTGACCTGGTCGGCCAGGACGTCCCCGACGGACTCCAGGCCGTACCCACGCACTCTCACATGGTGCGCTGCTTCGGGTGACCAGGCCACGACGGCCTTGCACTCCTCGGGCAGCAGGCGCTCGTCCTCGTCGATGCAGAGAGCGAGGATGCCGTACCGCGGTCCCTCGGCCAGTAGTTGAGGCATGCCGGGTACCCGGCGCAGAAGGCGCGCTCCGTCGAGGACCAACAGGATGTTGGGGTCCGGGTACAGCTGGCTCGTCATGTTGTTCTGATCGCGAGCCGCCTTACGGCGGACCAGTTCGTTGAGGAGCTCGTTGACCCGACGGGTGATGCCCTCCGAGTCGAAACCGACCAACGCGACGCAGTCCTGCCCCTGATCGGGGTTGGTGTGGGGCAGCCAGTGCGTCCACTGCCATTCGGCTCCGGCGGCCGGGGAGGCAGCGAGCGTCACGAGCGAGAGGTCCCGGGGGCTGTGGAGGACGGCGGCCTGCACGCCGAGCCACCGGGCCGTGGCGAGAGCTCGAGACCGGTCGCCGGCGATGCCGACGACTCCGATCCGGGCGAAGGGGAGGGTGACCGGCACATCCGGCAGGACCGGAGGCTCCGGAGCGTCCTCGCCGTTCGACGTGCCGCCGTTCGCGAGGACGAGTTCGACGTCGGAGGGCAGGCTGCCGACCCCGACTCTCAGCTGCATCGCGTCCGGGTCCGTGAGCCGGCGCTCCCAGAGGCGGCGGCGCGGACCGGTGGCGAAGAGCAGGATCTCGGCCGGGTCGGGGGTGTCCTCGCGACGAGCGCGCTGCTCCTCCTTGTCCAGCATGGCCAGTTCGGCCTGGTGAGCGGCGAGGTCCTTCTTGTACTGCTTGAGTGAGGTCTTGTGCTTCTTCTTACCCTCACGGTTCTCGCTCAGCCACTGGCCCGCCATCATCAGCGGGCTCATGAGACAGAACGCCAGCATGTAGATCTGCTTGGTGACGAAGTACATGCCCAGCCCGAAGAGCAGGGGCATGAACGCCATGAGGAGCTGGAAGCGTGCCCGCTCTCCCTTCGTGGGTGGCACCGGCACAACGAGTCGTCGTCGGGGGCGCAGTGAGGAAAGGCGCGGGGGACGGTTGTAGGCGAGGCCGCCCTCGCTCATCGGGGACAGGTGTGCGTCGGGCTCGGACACCTTGTCGAGGACCAGGAGCGAATCTCCGACGCGCACGACACCGCCGAACGGCCAGGTCCTCCCGGCCCCCGCCGGCTCGTCGTCCAGTCGTACGCCATTGCTGCCTTCAGGGCTGAGTGTGGCGTTGCCCCGCACATCAATTGTGAGCCGTAGCGCGACCGGCGGCACAGCGGCGTCCGGCAAGGAGAGCGAGCAGGTGGGCGCCGATCCGACGGTGGCCACACCGACACCCAGCCGGATCACCCGGCCCGACGCGGGGCCGGCTGTGACCCTGAGCTCGTACTGACCAACCGGCTCGCCCCGACGCAGAAGTGGGCCTATCGAGTCATCGACGGAGACTCGCATGCCGTCGCGCAGCACGGCGACCGCAGGGGCGTCCTGGTCGCAGGGGACGCCGTCCGCCCACAGCGACAACGTCCCGGATGCCGCGGCGTCGTAGTCGGGCAAGAGGGCAGGGGATCTGCCGGGCATCGGCACGACGTTTCCCCGGGTTTCACCGGACGGGCGCACCGGGTGTTCGAGATTCGCCCTCAGCGCCTCCGCAACGTCCCCGGCGGTAGCTGTGTCGTCGGTAGTGACCACGACGTCGTGCGGCTCACCACCCTCGCGCACGACCGTGACTAGCGTCTGCATGATGGTCTTCCTCCCCGTTGGCATCTGTGGCCACATTGGTTGATACAGCTGACGGAGACTAGTGGCAGCCCGGTTTGCCGCTCTCGTCCGATGACCTCTCAGAGTCCTACTGTTCTTCACGTCGTTCGCCACGAGTGGGTGGCGTGGATCAGGAGCAGGCCGTCGTACGTGAGAATCGGTACGGCGCGACCGGTGCCGTCGTTGGCCGCCGATTCGTATGCCACCGCGAGCCGCGCGCGTCGGACCGCCAAGGTGCGCACTGTATGCTCCGGCAACTTCCCACAGGGCTCACCCGTCCTTCCGCGTTGCCCTGTGCTGCACTGCGGCGTGAGCGGTTGGTGTGCTGTCGTTCGCTGCAGCAGACACAGTAGTGACAGCGGAGGCGTGGAGAGATCACCGGGCCGCAGACGGGGAGATTTGCTGGATCCATCCTTTTCTGGGACTACTTGACTCTCGACAACCGCGCCACCGGGTTCCCCTCCGCCGAGCTGTCCGCCGTGTACCTGAGGTCGTCCCCGACCGTGGTGAGGCGGACCGTGTGCGGGGCGGGGTTGCAGCCCGCGTGGTTGGTCTTGGCGCCGCGGGAGACGGCGACCAGCTGGGTGTTCGTCACCTGTTTCAGGGTGAGTACGTCGTCGCAGACGCCACCGAGTTGGTCGGTCTGGCGGAGGGTGCCCAGTTCCTGGCCCACGGCGGCCTGGTGGACGGTCAGCCGGAAGTCACCGAGGGGCAGGGTGCCCTCGAGGGCGGTGCCCTGGCCCTCCCAGGTGCCGAGGTAGCGGGCGGGGACGGGCGAGGCGGTGGTGGTCGGCCCGGTGGAGCGGTGGTCGCCGCCCGCGGTGGGGGCCGGTGTCGGTGTTCCGCCGGCGCTGTCGCCGCGGTCGTCCCGGAACGGGAGCAGCCACAGCGAACCGACGGTCACCGCCGCCAGCGCGCCCGCGACCGCGAGGACCACGGTGCAGCTCAGGCGGCGGCCCCGGCCGTCGGCGCCGGGCGCCGCCTTGCCGGCCACGGTGACGGAGAATCTGCCGGGAGCGGCCGGCACGGTGGTGCCCCGTGGGGGCGCGTCCTGCGGATCGGAGTGGGTAGGGGTCGCCCCGGCTCCCATGGCCCCGGCTCCCACGGCCCCGGCTCCCATGAGGGGTGGCGGGCCGAACCGGCCGCCGGGTACGGCTTCCGCGGGCTGCGGGGGCTCACCGGCGGCGACCGGGGCGGGGCCCGGCACCGAGACTCGGCTGAACCCCAGCGGACCTGACGCCGACTGAGGTGGCGCTTCCGCTGCCGTCGCCTCCAGGTTGAGCAGCGACACGGCGCTGCGGCTGACCTGTTCGACCAGGCGGGACGGGAGCCAGCCGGCCGCGACCAGACGGGAGGCGCCCTCGGGGGCGAGGCGGCGGGCCACCTCGCCGGGGCCGGGCCGGGCGCCGGGGTCCTTGGCCAGGCAGACCGCCGCCAGGTCCCGCAAGTCTGCCGTAAGGGAACCCAGTTCAGGTTCCTCGTGGACGACCTTGTACAGGAGGGCCGCCGAGGAGTCGCCCGGGAACGGGGGCTCGCCCGTCGCGGCGTGCACCAGCACCGCCCCCAGGGAGAAGACGTCGGCCGCGCCCGTGACGCCCTTGCCCAGGATCTGCTCGGGCGACATGTAGCCGGGCGAGCCGACCGAGACACCGGTCGAGGTCAGGGACGCGGTGCCGTCGGTGGCGCGGGCGATGCCGAAGTCGATGAGCAGCGGGCCGTCGAGGGTGAGCAGCACGTTGGACGGCTTCACGTCCCGGTGCACCAGGCCCAGTTCGTGCACCGCCGCCAGCGCCTCGGCCAGGCCCGTCCCCAGCACCCGTACGGAGTGCTCGGGCAGCGGGCCGGCGTCCGCGATCGCCGCGGCGAGGGAGGGGCCGGCCGCGTAGGCGGTGGCCACCCACGGCACCGGCGCCTCGGGGTCGGCGTCCAGGACCGGCGCGGTCCAGGCGCCGCCCACCCGGCGCGCGGCCTCGACCTCGCGGCGGAACCGGGCGCGGAACTCCTCGTCGAGCGCGAAGTGCGGGTGCACGATCTTCACCGCGACGGTGCGGCCGCCCGCGCTGCGGCCCAGGTAGACACGGCCCATGCCGCCGGAGCCCAGCCGGCCGAGCAGCCGGTAGGGACCCACGGTGGCGGGCTCGTCTGCTTCGAGCGGCTGCATGGCGTCCTCCCCCTCCCCCGTACGCCTCACAGCAGGGTAGTGCGCTACGGCCGCAGCAGCTCCACCTTCACGTCCGCCGGGAAGCCGGTCGCCGGGCCGACGCGCCGCGCGAACTCGGCCACCGCGGCGAGCTGCGGGTCGCCGAAGCTGAAGTCGAGGGTGGTGAAGTACCGCTCCAGGACCTCCTGGTCGAAGGCCTCCCAGCGGGCCGCCTGCTCGGCGACCTTGGTGACCTCCTCCAGGGACAGGTTGCGGGAGGCCAGGAAGGCCTCGTGCACCTTGCCGGTGATGTCCGGCTCACGCTCGAGGTAATCGCGCCGCGCCGCCCAGATCGCGAAGACGAACGGCAGTCCCGTCCACTCCTTCCACAGCTGCCCGAGGTCGTGCACCTGGAGTCCGTAGCGCGGGCCGTCGTGGAGGTTGGCGCGCAGGGCGGCGTCGCCGATGAGCACCGCCGCCTCCGCCTCCTGCATCATCAGGCTGAGGTCGGGCGGGCAGGTGTAGTAGTCGGGGGCCACCCCGTACCGCTCGGCCAGCAGCAGCTGGGCGAGGCGGACGGAGGTCCGGGAGGTCGACCCGAGGGCGACCCGGGCGCCGTCGAGCCGGTCCAGCGGGACCTGCGAGACGATCACGCACGACATCACCGGTCCGTCGCAGCCGACGGCGATGTCGGGAAAGGCGACCAGGTCGTCCGCGTGCTTGAGGAACTCGACGAGGGTGATCGGCCCGATGTCGAGTTCTCCCCGCACGAGCCGCTCGCTGAGCTTCTCCGGGGTGTCCTTCGTCAGCTCGAGGTCGAGGAGCGTGCCGGTTCTCGCGAGCCCCCAGTACAGGGGCAGGCAGTTGAGGAACTGGATGTGGCCGACGCGCGGCCGGGTGCGAGAATTGTCCACATCGTGAGGCTAGACCCTGGGCGGCGCCGTCCCCCCGCCGCCCCTGCCGCCGCCCCCGAGGACCCCGATTGGCGGAGTCCCTGCCATCCTCCTGTGAGGCCCCGCCGATCCCACTGCGTCAACCTCTCACCCGAGCCTTCAAACATCCGGGTGAAGTGATCTTGACCTCTATTGCATTCGGCTGCCCACATGCTAGGCTCGCCAGCAAGTTGCAGTTTGGTTTCCCTTGCAGTACAGAGCCTGCGGAGCATGTGACCGCGGGCTCTGGTCGTTTTCAGACGTATGCAGTTGTGCGGCGATTTCGTTATCACACTTGCAGGTTCTGGAGCAGGGCGACCCTTTGAGCCCAAGGAGGGCTTATGGCTACCGGAACCGTGAAGTGGTTCAACGCCGAAAAGGGCTTTGGTTTCATCGCCCAGGAAGGCGGCGGCCCCGACGTCTTCGTCCACTACTCCGCAATCAACGCGACCGGTTTCCGCTCCCTCGAAGAGAACCAGCAGGTGAGCTTCGACGTCACCCAGGGTCCGAAGGGCCCGCAGGCGGAGAACGTCACCCCGGTCTGAGCGTTCGCGCGCAGTATCCGTTCTGAGTGCAGTACCCAAGGAGCCCCGCGCCGTCAGGCGACGGGGCTCCTGCCTTTCCCCGGCCGGGGCGTCCGGATTCCGGACATACTGCCCGGTGAATTCCCGGCGAACTCTTTCCGGGGCATCGCCGGCCGTCCCGGAAATGAATGCCGCGCCGTCCCGGAGATGACTGGAGCGAGGCAAAGGCCGCGGCGGCCGCGAGGGGGACGCAGCGGCGGTTCGCGCCATTGCGGACGCTACGCGTACAACCCCTCCACCTCTTGTGCGAAGTCGCGCAGGATCGCATCCCGGCGGAGCTTCATCGTCGGGGTCAGGTGGCCCTCCCGTTCCGTGAAGTCCACGGGGAGGACGGCGAAGCGGCGGATGGACTCCGGGCGGGAGACGAGTTTGTTCGCCTCGTTCACGGCACGTTGCAGCACCGCCGCCAACTCGGGATCGTCGACGAGGAGTTCGGCGGGGACGGGGTGCTTGCCGTTCATCTGCCGCCAGTGGGTGATGCCTTCGGGGTCCAGGGTGATCAGGGCGGAGATGTAGGGGCGGCGGTCGCCCAGCACCATGCACTGGGATATCAGCGGGTGGGCGCGGAGCCAGTTCTCCAAGGGGGCCGGGGCGACGTTCTTGCCGCCCGCGGTGATCAGGATCTCCTTCTTCCGGCCCGTGATCGTCAGGTAGCCGTCGTCGTCCAGACGGCCGATGTCGCCCGTCGGGAACCAGCCGTCGTGCGTCGCCGGCACCACCCCGCCCGCGTGCGGGTTCCAGTAGCCGCGCAGGACCTGGCCCCCGGCCAGCAGCACCTCGCCGTCCGCCGCGATACGCACCCGCGTGCCCGGCAGCGGCCAGCCGACCGTGCCCAGGCGGGGTTTCTGCGGAGGCGTGACCGTGGCCGCGCCCGTCGACTCGGTCAGGCCGTAGCCCTCGTAGACCTCGACGCCGGCGCCCTCGTAGAACGCGGCCAGGCGGCGGCCCAGCGGGGAGCCGCCGCAGATGAGATAGCGCAGGCGGCCGCCGAGGGCGGCCCGGATACGGCGGTAGAGGAGAACGTCGTAGAAGGCGCGGGCCGTCCTCAGGGCGCGGCTGGGACCGGGGCCCGTACCGTGCCGGCGGGCCTCGGCCGCCTCGCCGTAGCGGCGGGCCACGTCGGCCGCGCGGTCGAAGGACGACGCCCGGCCGCCGCGCTCGGCGGTGGCGCGCGCGTTGTTGTAGACCTTCTCCAGCATGTACGGGATGGCCAGCAGGAACGTCGGCCGGAAGCTCGCCAGGTCCGCCAGCAGGTCCTCCGACTTCAGGCTCGGCGCGTGGCCCAGCCGGACGCCCGCGCGGACGCAGGCGACCGCGACCATACGGCCGAAGACGTGGGAGAGGGGCAGGAAGAGCAGCGTCGCGGCCTCCTCCGACGTCCTCGCCCTGAAGGCCGGGTAGAGGACCTCGATGGCGTTGTCGACCTCCGCCAGGAAGTTGCCGTGGCTCAGCGCGCAGCCCTTGGGGTGGCCGGTCGTGCCCGAGGTGTAGACCAGGGTGGCGAGCGTGTCGGGTCCCAGGACGCCCCGGCGCACGGTGACCTCCTGGTCCGGGACGTCCGCGCCGCTCTCCGCCAGGCGGTCGAGGTGGCCCTTCTCCATGACCCACACATGGCGCAGGTCCATCAGGCGCTCGCGTTCCGGACCGAGGGCCGCCGCCTGCCGGGCCTTCTCCGTCACCAGGGCGACCGCGCCGGAGTCCTGGAGGATCGAGCGGGTCTGGAAGACGGAGGACGTGGGGTAGACGGGGACCGTGACCAGACCGGCGGCCCAGGCGGCGAAGTCCAGGAGGGTCCACTCGTACCTCGTGCGCGCCATGACCGCGATCCGGTCGCCCGGCGCCAGGCCTTCCGCGATCAGGCCCTTGGCCATCGCCAGTACCTGGTCGGCGAACTGCGCGGCCGTCAGATGCGTCCAGCCGCCGTCGGCGTCCCGGCGGCTGACGACCCGCCGACCGGGGTCGGCGGCCGCGTTCTCGAACGGCAGGTCGGCCAGCGAGCCGTGCGTCACCGGCGGCACCAGCGGGGGGATGTACGCCTCGCGCACCTCGCCGTCCAGCCGGCGGGTCTGCGGCGGCACGAACGCCGGGACCGCGTCGGGGTCGAAGTCGAACCCCGACGAGGGCGACGGGGCCGGGCCGTGGGACGACGGGGACGAGTACGAGAGAGGCATGGCGGCTCCTGGGGCTTGCAGCTGCGCGCTGCTCTGCTGCACGTGGTACGCGCTGCGCTTACCGAGTCGTTCACCGGTGGTGCGCGCTCTTGGGGTGTTACCGCCGGTTGCAAACGGGATCGTACGGGGCCGGGGTGGGGAGTTCGTGCGGGTTCGGGGAGGGTCCGGAGACGGTCCGGGGCAGGGCTGCGCACTCCTCGGTCTCCGGACACCCGCACCCCGACATAGGCTTACCTCCGGTAACCTTACGTTCGGACGAGTGAGGTGAGCCCGTGGGGAGAGGGGACTTGGCCGACCGCTTCACGGGCTTCGCCCGCACCGTGTCCGCGCCGGACCTCCGCCTGGCGACGGCTCTGGCCCGCGGAGCCCTGCGCTCCCCCTTCAAACGGCCCCGCCCTGATGCCCCCTTCCCCCGCACCCGGCTCGTGCTGCCCTCCGTCCGCGTCGACCTCGCGCGGCTGGCCGCCTACGAGCGGGTGTGCGGCTTCGCGACCGGCGACGACGCGCTGCCGATCACCTATCCGCACGTGCTCGGCTTCCCGGCGGCCATGAGCCTGATGAGCGGCGGGGACTTCCCGCTGCCGCTGCTCGGGCTGGTGCACACCTCGGTCGACATCACCCGGCACACCGCCCTGCCGGCCACGGGCGTGTACGAACTGGCCGTGCACGTGGCCGGATTGGCACCGCACCGGCGCGGTACGGAGGCCGCCGTCGTCACCGTGCTGAGGGCGGCGGGCGGAGACGTCGTATGGGAGTCGACGAGCACGTATCTGGCCCGCCACCGCACCGGCGGGCCCGCGCCCGAGAGTGCGCGGCGAGAACGCGAGCCCCTGCCCGCCGTCGCCGAGTGGCGCCTCGGACCGGACGTGGGGCGGCGCTACGCGGTCGCCTCCGGTGACCGCAACCCGATCCACCTCCACCCGCTCACCGCCCGCCTGTTCGGCTTCCCGCGGGCGATCGCACACGGCATGTGGACCGTCGCCCGCTGCCTCGCCGCCCACGACGCCCCCGAAGCCGCCCTGGTACGAGCGGAGTTCGGATCCCCGGTGCTGCTGCCGGGCACGGTCGTGCACGCCGCCGACGGCATCGGCCGCTTCGAGCTGCGCGATCCAGCCGGGCAGCGGGTCCACCTGAGGGGCGAGGTGCTTCCGCCGCTCACGTGAGTGCGGTCGGCGCGGTGGGATCGTCGGCGGGCGGGGTCCAGGGCCGGTCCTCCATGAGGTCGCCCAGGCCCGCCCACGCGAAGTTCATGAGGGTCGCCGCCGCTTGGCGGGCCGAGACGCCCGGGGTGGCGTTGGCCCAGTCGGCGAGGGACCCGGCGGCGCCGGCCAGCGCCTCGGCGAGCCCGGCGACCGCGCGCTCCGGCGGACCGGGGTCGTGGTGGGCCTCACGTGCGGCGACGAGGATCAATCGGGTCACGAACTCCACGATCTCCGCACGCATCGCGACGATCTCGGCGGCGAACGGCTCCCCGTGCGTACGGGCCTGTAGGTGGAGCACCGCCCAGCCCTCCGGGTGGCGCGCGGTGTGCCGGAAGAACGCCCGCAGTCCTTCCCAGAGTTGACGGTCGGCGGGCACCCCGGGGTGGACTCCCGCGCGGACCGCCTCGGTCAGCGCGGCGGCCTCACGGCGGATGCAGGCGGTGAAGAGTGCTTCCTTGGAGTTCAGGTACAGATGGACCAACGGCTTGGAGACGCCCACCAGTTCGGCTGTCTCGTCCATCGACGCGGCGGTGCAGCCGCGCCACCCGAAGATCTGGACGGCGGCGTCGAGCATCTGCCGCTCGCGCACCGCTCTCGGCATCCGCCTGGTCCTGACGGCACCCATGAACGCGAGCCCACGGTTCAGGCACCGGCCCAACGGCCGCGCGGACGCCGCACCGACCGGATCAGGACGTCAGGACGCCTGCCCTTGAGCCTGCTCCCGGGGCTGCGCCTGGTCCCGAGCCCGGTCGTCGGCGAGGTCCTCCTGGCCCGCGTTGGCCTCGAAGTTCGCCTTCATGCGCTCCACCCGCTCGGACACCTGCACCGACGCCCGGTCCCGCTCCTTGCGCAGGACGACGAAGCTGATCGGGGCCGAGATCACCAGGGCGAGCGTCACGATCCACAGCCCGTTGGAGCTGCCGAGGCCGCGCGGGGCGACACCGGAGTAGACGAGGCCCCAGACGACCACGAGGCAGCCCACGAAAATCCCGAGGCGCATCAGCGTGTAGCGGAGCATCTCAATCCACTCTTCCGTTCCGAAGGTTCCCAAAGGGGCACCGTCCAGTGAAGCACGCCGGACGCCGGATCACGCAGGGGGGTGCCAAGGACCGGTAAAGCCTCAGGTCAGCGGCAGGAGCATGATCACGTCGTCCCGGTCGTCGCCCGGCTCCACCCGGATGGCGCCGGGCACCCGCCCGACCTCCTTGTAGCCGCAGGAGGCGTAGAACCGCTCCAGGCCGAGCCCGCCCCGGCAGGTGAGCCGGATCGCGTCGATGCCCGGGAAGCCGCCGGCCGCGTCCGCGGTGGCCGCCAGCAGGTCCCGTCCGTAGCCCCGGCCCTGGTGACGCGGGTGCACCATCACCGTGTAGAGCCAGAGCCAGTGCGTCATCAGCCGGTGGGTGTTGAAGGTCAGGAAGGCGGTGGCGGCGACCCGGCCCCCCTCGTCGTGGCCGACCAGCAGCCGGGCGCGGCCCTCGGCCAGCGCGAGGAACTGCTTGACCAGTTCCGGACGTATCTCCTCCCGCGTCGCGGGCGGCACGAAGCCGACCGCTCCGCCGGCGTTCGTGACATCGGTCCACAGGTCGAGGATGCCGTCGCGCAGGGCGGGGTCGATGGCGGGATCAAGGGTGAACGTAAGGGGCATTGGGCGATGGTATCTATTACACCAAGGCGCGACCAGCCACTTTCAGGTCGGAGACCAGCCCTTGGTACGCGCTCTCCCGGTCGTCCGCGCGCAGCACGGACGAGGGGTGCACGGTCGGCACGAGCCGCTCCCGGCGCCCGTGGATCTCCTCCTCCAGCACCGTCCCGCGCACCTCGGTCACCCGGAACGAGGAGCCCAGCAGAGCCTTGCCGGCCGTCGCGCCCAGGACCACGATCAGCTCGGGCTCCACGAGCATGAGTTCGGCCGCCAGCCAGGGCCCGCACGCCGCCGTCTCACGCAGGCTCGGCGCCTTGTGGATACGGCGCTTGCCGGGCCCGGACCGGGTGAACTTGAAGTGCTTGACCGCGTTGGTGACATACGTCTCGCCCGGGTCGATGCCCGCCTCGGCCAGCGCCCGGTCCAGCAGCTTCCCGGCGGGCCCGACGAACGGCCGGCCCCGCCGGTCCTCCTGGTCCCCGGGCTGCTCGCCGACGAGCATGACCCGGGCGCCGGTGTCCCCGGCTCCGAACACGGTCTGCGTGGCGTCCCGGTGCAGCGGGCAGCCCCGGCAGCCCGCGGCCGCCTCGCGCAGGGCGTTCAGGTCCGCGTGCCGGGGCACGAAGGGCGCGGCGGTGTAGGCGTCCTCGGGCGCCTTCGTGGTGGCCATGCCGGACGGGTACCCGTCCGGCCGGCGACGTCACGGGGCATCACGGGGTGCGCGGAACGCGCGGGCTCACACCCGCATCGGCTGCGGCGACTCGCGGCGCGCCGGGTCCGGGCCCTCGTACTCCCGGATGATCTCGTAGCGCGTGTTGCGCTCCACCGGGCGGAAGCCGGCGTCGCGGATCAGGTCCAGCAGGTCCTCGCGGGTCAGCTTGTTCGGGGTGCCGTAGTTGTCCGCGTCGTGCGTGATCTTGTACTCGACCACCGAGCCGTCCATGTCGTCCGCGCCGTGCTGGAGGGCGAGCTGCGCGGTCTGCACGCCGTGCATCACCCAGAACACCTTGACGTGCGGGACGTTGTCGAAGAGCAGCCGCGAGACGGCGAAGGTCTTCAGCGCCTCCGCGCCCGTCGCCATGGTGGTACGGGCCTGGAGGCGGTTGCGGACCTTGCCATCCTGCATGTCGACGAAGTCGTGCTGGTAGCGCAGCGGGATGAAGACCTGGAACCCGCCGGTCTCGTCCTGGAGTTCACGCAGCCGCAGCACGTGGTCCACGCGGTGGCGGGGCTCCTCGATGTGCCCGTAGAGCATGGTGCACGGGGTCTTCAGGCCCTTCTCGTGCGCCAGCCGGTGGATGCGCGACCAGTCCTCCCAGTGGGTGCGGTGGTCGACGATGTGCTGCCGGACCTCCCAGTCGAAGATCTCCGCGCCGCCGCCGGTCAGGGACTCCAGACCGGCGTCGATCAGCTCGTCGAGGATCTCGGAGGCGGACAGCCCGGAGATCGTCTCGAAGTGGTGGATCTCGGTGGCCGTGAACGCCTTCAGCGACACGTCCGGCAGCGCGGCCTTCAACTCGCGCAGGGAACGCGGGTAGTAGCGCCACGGCAGGTTCGGGTGCAGGCCGTTGACGATGTGCAGCTCGGTGAGGTTCTCCGACTCCATCGCCTTGGCCAGCTTCACGGCCTCCTCGATGCGCATCGTGTACGCGTCCTTCTCGCCCGGCTTGCGCTGGAAGGAGCAGTACGCGCAGGACGCGGTGCACACGTTCGTCATGTTGAGGTGCCGGTTGACGTTGAAGTGCACCACGTCGCCGTTCTTGCGGGTGCGCACCTCGTGGGCGAGACCGCCGAGCCACGCCAGGTCGTCCGACTCGTACAGCGCGATGCCGTCCTCACGGGTCAGGCGGACGCCCGCCCTCACCTTCTCCTCCAGCTCGCGCTTGAGCCCGACGTCCATGCCTCTACCTCTTTCCTGAAGACTGCGACCACCGTACTCCCCCACCCTCCGGGCGGGGGTGCCCCCAAACGGCGCTCCGCGCCTGAAGGATCAGACCTCCTCGGGCAGCTCACCCACCCGGTTCTCCCACTTCGTGGACAGCACGATGGTGGTACGGGTCCGGGAGACGCCCTTGGTCCCGGACAGCCGCCGGATGATGCTCTCCAGTCCGTCGACGTCCGAGGCGCGCACCTTGAGCATGAAGGAGTCGTCGCCGGCGATGAACCAGCAGTCCTCGATCTCGGAGAGGTCCTTCAGCCGCTGCGCCACGTCCTCGTGGTCGGCGGCGTCGGAGAGCGAGATGCCGATCAGGGCGGTGACGCCGAGACCGAGCGAGGCGGCGTCCACGGTGGCGCGGTAGCCGGTGATGACACCGGCCGCCTCCAGCCGGTTGATGCGGTCGGTGACGCTCGGTCCCGACAGGCCGACGAGGCGCCCCAGCTCCGCGTAAGAGGCCCGGCCGTTCTCCCTCAGGGCCTGGATGAGCTGCCTGTCCACCGCGTCCATGCGATCGAAGCCTTCCACTGAAGAGATCCGACGAGAGATCTGAAGAAAGTTCCTGAAGTGTCGAGTGGTACTGGTACTGCTGGAGAGCGCCGCCTGACGCTCACGCGGGCCGGGCGCCGCCCAGTTCGCCCTCCCAGCGACGGTAGAGACGGTGGGGCACGCCCACCGCGTCCAGGGCCCGGCCGGCGACGAAGTCCACGAGGTGCTGGATGTGCGTCGCCCCGGCGTAGAAGGCGGGCGAGGCGGGCAGGACGGTGGCGCCCGCGTCGTCCAGTGCCACCAGGTGCCGCAGCGTCTGGCCGTTCAGTGGGGTCTCCCGTACGGCCACGACCAGCGGCCTGCCCTCCTTGAGGGTCACGCTCGCCGCCCGTTGCAGCAGATCCTTGGACAGCCCGAGGGCGACGCCCGCCACACAGGCCGTCGAGGCGGGCACGATCAGCATGCCCTTCGCCGGGTACGACCCCGAGGACGGACCGGCCGCCAGGTCACCGGCGCTCCAGTGCCGCACCCCGGTGATGTCCACGTCGAACGTGCCGGGCTTGCCGTCGGCGCCGAGGGACAGCCATTCACGCAGGTCGTCCCCCCAGTGGGCGTCCCGGAAGGAGATGCCGGTCTCGTCGAGCAGGGTGAGTCGCGAGGCCCGGCTGACCACCAGGTCGACGCTCTGTCCGGCGTCGAGCAGCGCACGCAGCACAGCGGCCGCATACGGCGTACCGGACGCTCCGGACACCCCCACGATCCAAGGCGCGCGCCGCGTTTCTCCTGGCTTCATGTGTCGAGCCTATCCGTCGGTGCTCATGATCCAAACCGCGAGGGATCAGACCGTGAGACCGCGCACCAGCAGATCGAGCAGCGCGCACACGAAAAGGGCGATTCCGATGAACCCGTTGACGCTGAAGAACGCCCGGTTGAGGCGGGACAGGTCGTGCGGGCGGACGATCGTGTGCTCGTAGACGAAGGCGCCCGCGACGACGACCAGGCCCAGCCAGAAGAAGGCGCCGGCACCGGTGGCGACCGCGTACCAGACGAACAGCGCGGCGGTGACGAAGTGGCAGGCCCGCGCTCCCCAGATGGCGACGGGGACGCCGAAGCGGGCCGGGACCGACTTCACGCCGATCTCGCGGTCGGTCTCCACGTCCTGGCAGGCGTAGATGAGGTCGAAGCCGCCGATCCAGATGCCGACGGCCAGGCCCAGGATCACCGCCTCCCAGGACCAGCTGCCGGAGATCGCCAGCCAGCCGCCGATCGGGCCCATCGCCTGGGCCAGGCCCAGGATGGCCTGGGGGAAGTTCGTGAACCGCTTGCCGTAGGGGTAGACCACCATCGGGATCACCGCGATGGGGGCGAGGGCCAGGCAGAGCGGGTTGAGCAGGGCCGCGGCCGCCAGGAACACGACGAGCGCGATGAGCGCGCCCGTCCAGGCGTGCCGCACCGACATCGCGCCGGTCACTAGCTCGCGCTGCGCGGTGCGCGGGTTACGGGCGTCGATCTCCCGGTCGATGATCCGGTTGACGGCCATCGCGAACGTGCGCAGCCCCACCATCGCCACGGTGACGAGCAGCAGCCTGCCCCAGTGGATGGTCCTGTCCCAGTCGTACATCGCGGTCAGGGAGGCGATGTAGGCGAAGGGCAGCGCGAAGATCGAGTGCTCGATCATCACCAGGCGCAGGAAGGCCTTGGTGCGTCCCGGCTGCGGGATCGCGGCGGACGCCGAGCTCACAGGCCGTACTCCTTCCAACGGCGGTCCACCAGGGCGGCCGTGTCGGGGTCCGAGAGGACCATCTCCGGCCACCCGCCGTCCCGCGTGTAGCCCTCCTCGGGCAGCTTCCTCGTGGCGTCGATGCCCGCCTTGCCGCCCCAGAACTGCTGGTAGGAGGCGTGGTCGAGGTGGTCGACGGGGCCTTCCACGACCGTGAGGTCGCGGGCGTAGTCCGTGTTGCCGAGGGCCCGCCAGGCGACCTCGTGCAGATCGTGCACGTCGCAGTCGGCGTCGACGACGACGATCAGCTTGGTCAGCGACATCATGTGTGCCCCCCAGATGGCGTGCATCACCTTCTGGGCGTGCTTGGGGTACTTCTTGTCGATCGAGACGATCGCGCAGTTGTGGAAGCCGCCCGCCTCGGGCAGGTGGTAGTCCACGATGTCCGGGACGATGATCTTCAGCAGGGGCAGGAAGAAGCGCTCGGTGGCGCGGCCGAGCGGCCCGTCCTCCGTCGGGGGGCGGCCCACGACGATCGACTGGAGCAGGGGCCGCTTGCGCATCGTCACGCAGTCGATGGTCAGCGCCGGGAAGGGCTCCTGCGGGGTGTAGAAGCCGGTGTGGTCGCCGAACGGCCCCTCGGGCAGCATCTCGCCGGGCTCCAGCCAGCCCTCCAGGACGACCTCGGCGTTCGCCGGGACCTGGAGCGGGACGGTCTTGCAGTCGACCATCTCGATCCGCCTGCCCGCGATGAACCCGGCGAACAGGTACTCGTCGATGTCGCCGGGGAGGGGCGCGGTCGACGCGTACGTCACGGCCGGGGGGCAGCCGAAGGCGATCGCCACCGGCAGCCGCTCCCCGCGCCGGGCGGCGACCTGGTAGTGGTTGCGGCTGTCCTTGTGGATCTGCCAGTGCATGCCGATGGTGCGCTTGTCGTGGCGCTGGAGGCGGTACAGCCCGAGGTTGCGGACGCCGCTCTCCGGGTCCTTGGTGTGGGTGAGTCCCAGGTTGAAGAAGGAGCCGCCGTCCTGGGGCCAGGTGAAGAGGGCCGGCAGGGCGTCGAGGTCGACGTCGTCGCCGTGCAGGACCACTTCCTGCACGGGAGCGTTGTCGGACTTCACCTTCTTCGGCGGTACGTGCGTCATCGCGCCGAGCTTGCCGAACGCCTCGCGCACGCCCACGAAGCCGTGCGGCAGCTCGGGCCGCAGCAGCCCGCCGATCCTGTCGGAGATCTCGCCGTACGACTTCAGGCCGAGGGCCTTCAGCAGCCGCCGGTCGGTCCCGAAGACGTTCATGGCCAAGGGCATGGCGGAGCCGCGCACGCTCTCGAAGAGCAGTGCGGGGCCGCCCGACTTTTGTACCCGGTCGACGATCTCACCGACCTCCAGATACGGGTCGACCTCGGCCTTGATGCGCTTGAGGTCTCCCTCGCGCTCCAGCGCCCTGAGCAAGGAACGAAGATCGTCGTACGCCATGGGGTCCAGTATCCCCGAGCGGCTACCCTGGCCCCGTCACGGGGCCGGTGCAGGGCCCCTCCACCGCTTTCCAGGGGGCTTCTCGCATGCTCAGGGTGCTGCTGCTCTACGTCGTACCGCTGGCACTGACGATCTTCGCGTTCATCGACTGCCTGAACACGCCAGAGGACGAGGCCAAGCACCTTCCCAAGGTCGCCTGGGTCTTCATCATCCTGCTCTTCTGGGTCGTCGGCCCGATCGTCTGGCTCGCCGCGGGCAAGGACCGCCGCCCCCCGGCGAACGGCCGCACGCCCTCGGAGTGGCACCGCAACCAGCGGCTCGAGTACGTCGCCCCGGACGACAACCCCGCGTTCCTGAAGTCCCTCGCCGAGGAGAACAAGAAGGACGAGGACCTGCTGAAGAACTGGGAGGCCGATCTGCGCCGCCGCGAGGAGGAACTGCGCCGCAAGGAGAACGGCGAGGAGCCGAAGAGCAGCTGAGGCGCCACCGGGGCGACGAGCCGCCCCTGTTCGCCAACTCTCCACATCTGCCACACAGTTGACGGTCATTACCGGCTTGCACCCAGGACACGGTACGGAGTTAATGGTCTTCGCCCAGTAACGGGGCACCAGCCGTACTCCAGGGGGACCGATGGACAGAGCCGAACCGCCGGGGCACTTCGACATCCCGCCGCCGCCCGCCGTCCCACCCTCTCTGCGGGCCATCGAACTGCGGGTCGGCAAAAGGCTGCTGTGGGTGGGCAGAGCGGCCTATCCGCTGCAGAACATCACGCGGGTGCACACCCTGACCATCACGCCCCGGCGCAAGGACGCCACGCTGCTCTTCCTCAAGCGCCTGGCGATCATCCTGTCGGTGGCGTTCACCCTCACGATCCTGGGCGGCATCACGAGCATCGCCAGCCGGGACGCGGCCGGCGGGATCATCACGTTCGTCTGGATCGGTGCCGCGGCCGCACTGGTCGTCAGCGCGGTGGAGCTGCTGTCCGTGCTGTCGGCGACCGACCAGTACGTCCTGGCCGTCGAGACGTCCGGCCCGTCCGTCGCGGTGGTGACCAGCAGCCACCGGGAGCAACTGGACGGGCTCGTCGGCAGCATCGTCCACGCGATCGAGAATCCCGAGACGGAGTTCCAGGTGCGGGTGGACAGCATCATGGTCAATCCCAGGAGCTACTACTTCGGCGACAACGTGAACATGTTCGGCGGCACCGGCAACGTGGGGATCAGCGCATGAGCGGGGACAACTACTACTTCGGCGACAACGTGAACATGCACGGGGGCCAGGGCAACACCGGCATCGTCAGGAACCAGGCGCCGCTCGCCGGCGCGACGGCCGCGTCCCCCGCACTCGAAACGGCGGTGCGGGAGCTGCTCCAGCACCTGGCGGAGCTGCGCGAGAGCGTGCCGGCGGCCAGCGCCAGGACCATCGACGACTCCGTTCCGGACATCACCGCCGATCCCGCCGCGCCGCCGCAGGAGCGGCACCGGGCGCTGATGGCCGTCGCCGGCATCGCCGCGACGGTCGGAACCGTGGGCCGGCCTGTGGTCGAGGCGGTCAACCGGATCCTGGGGCTGCTGGGCGCGTAGCGCCCCGGAGTGCCGGTGTGCCGGCGCAGGTCCGCGGTCTCCCACGGCGGCCGGCCCTGGGGGACGTCCCGGCGGGATCCGGGTCGGGCTCGTCGGTGCGCTGCTCGCCGCCGTGATCGGGGCCACGGTGACCGTGACCGTGGCGCCGATGGGCCCGGCGGCCGGTTCCGGCGGTACATCGCCGCCCGCCTCCTCCACACCGGCGGATTCACCGGCGGACACACCGACGCCCATTTCGCACGACCCCTCGCCCGACCCGCCGGAGGAGCCGCGTACATGGTCGGCGCCGCCGCCCGCGCCCCGAGTCCGGGTCCGCCGGCACGGCACCCTCGTGCTCGGCGGCTGGTGGCTGGACCAGAACCCGCCGGGGCCCTCGGTGGCCGGTGACGTGTTCACCGAGAATGCGGGCGCCCTGTGCAGCGATGGGGCGCTCGTCACCTGGAGGGACCCGGGCCCACCGACGTACAGCCGGTGCGCCGCGCTCCTCGCCGGCGAAGCACATCCAGGCTGGCAGCGACCGCCGATTTCCTGTGCCTCGGTCCGCCGGACAGGCTCTAGCGCAGCCGGGACGACGACAGGATCGACAGCAGGTGGGCCGGGACCATCACCCAGGTGATGGTGGCGAGGGCGATCAGCGCCCAGCGGGTGACGTCGGCGCCGCCGGTGACGGTGTCGCCGATGGCCGCGGCCAGCAGGAGCAGGGACGCCTCTATGCCGTTGGTCACCCGGTGGATCTTGAACGCGGCGGCCAGCCGGCGCACGGTGGCCACGCCCTGCGAGCGCGGCCGGGTCGACTCGTCGTCGGCGACGGCCAGCCCGCGCCGGGCCCGGGCCACGTCGACCAGGTCGGTGGAGGCCTTCAGCAGGACCACGCCGAGGGCGGTCGCCAGGCCCAGCGACACCCAGCCGCCGAAGCCGGACCGGGCCGCGTGGAAGCCGGCGCCCACCATCAGGGCGGCGTCCGCGAGGTAGGCGCCGAGCCGGTCGACGTAGATGCCGGCCGCGCTGTTCTGGCCCTTCCAGCGGGCGACCTCGCCGTCCACGCAGTCGAAGAGGAGGAACAGCTGCATCAGCACGACGGCCAGGACGGGCCCGGTCAGGCCCGGGATCAGCAGCGCGGCGCCGGAGGCCGTCCCGCACACCACCATGGTCCAGGTCAGCTGGTCCGGGGTCACCGGCGTGCGCACCAGCTGCCGGGTGAACCGCAGCGAGATCCTCCGCATGTACAGGCGGCCCGCCCAGTGCTCGCCGTTGCGGCTCGCCAGTTTCGTCTGCGGCTGGCAGACGTCCCGCAGCTCCTCCAGAACCGGAGCAGCGACCATGACCGTTCCCTCCCACCCACCGGGGCCGACTGCCGCGCGTGCGGCGATGATCGAGTCAGGGTACAGAGTGCGGCGCGCGCGGTTTCCGGGGGCGGGCGCCGGCCGTTGCCGTGCGGCGCGCGCGTCAGCACAGTGAGGGCATGGATCAGGAACAGGCACGCTCATGGCTCGCCACCGCCCTCGCCGAGGCCCGCGCCGGGCTGGCGGAGGGGGGCATCCCCATCGGAGCCGCGCTCTACGGAGCCGACGGCATCCTGCTCGGCCGCGGCCGCAACCGTCGCGTCCAGGACGACGATCCGTCGATGCACGCGGAGACGGCCGCGTTCCGCGCCGCGGGACGGCAGCGCTCGTACCGCGGTACGACGATGGTGACGACCCTCTCGCCCTGCTGGTACTGCAGCGGCCTGGTCCGTCAGTTCGGCATCTCGCGGGTGGTCGTCGGTGAGGCGGCCACGTTCCGGGGCGGGCACGACTGGCTCGCGGAGCACGGTGTGGAGATCGTGGTCCTGGACGACGCGGAGTGCGTGGCGTTGATGCGGGACTTCACCGGGAAGCACCCGGATCTGTGGAGCGAGGACATTGGCGAGTGACTACTTCATCAGCGAGTAACAACTTCGATCAGACGTTCGAAGCGGGCTCGCCAGCGCGGCTCCGACTCCGTCTCGCCCCGGAACTCGTGGGTGAAGCGGAGCACGGAGCCGTCCGCGCCGTCGCGCTCCAGGTGGAAGCGGATGCGGCCGCCGCCCTCCACGGTGTACTCGGCGACCCGGTCCACGTCCCACGCGGTGATCCGCCCGCTGCCGAGACCGCGCAGGCTCACCGCGCCGCCGAGCCGGGGTTCCAGCTCGTCGGCACCGGTGAACCAGCGCGCGAGGCCCTCCGGTGTGGTCAGCTCCGGCCAGACCTGCTCCATGGGTCTGGGGAGCCGTACCAGGAAGGTGAGGAGGTGCGTGTTCCCGTGGATCCGGCTGGTGCCCTGTTCGATGGAACCGGTCATGACACCAGTGTCGCCGAGGGGCCGGTCAGACGCCCGAGTACGAGTGCTTGCCGCTGACGAAGATGTTCACGCCGTAGTAGTTGAACAGCCAGCAGCCGAACGCGATCAGCGCGATGTAGGCGGCCTTGCGGCCCTTCCAGCCGGCCGTGGAGCGGGCGTGCAGGTAGCAGGCGTAGGCGACCCAGGTGATGAAGGACCAGGTCTCCTTGGGGTCCCAGCCCCAGTAGCGGCCCCAGGCGGACTCGGCCCAGATCGCGCCCGCGATGATCGTGAACGTCCACAGCGGGAAGACGGCGGCGTTGATGCGGTAGGAGAACTTGTCCAGGGACGCCGAGGCCGGCAGCCGCTCCAGGACGGAGGTCGCGAAGCGGCCGGGCTTCCCGCCGGAGGCGAGCTTGTTCTCGTAGGAGTCCTTGAACAGGTACAGCAGGGTGCCAACCGCGCCGACGTAGAAGACCGCGCCGCAGAAGATCGCGGTGGAGACGTGGATGTACAGCCAGTACGAGTGCAGGGCCGGGACCAGCTGGTCGCTCGCCGTGTAGAGCACGGTGACCGCGAGGCCGAGGTCGAGCAGGACGGTGGTGGTCAGGAACAGGCCGAGCCAGCGCACGTTCTTCTTCAGCGCGAGCAGCAGCAGGTAGACGCCGACCGCGACCGTGGAGAAGGTGATGTTGAACTCGTACATGTTGCCCCACGGCGCCCGCTGCACGGAGGCCGCGCGGGCGATCACGCCGCCGAACGCGAGGAGGAAGCCGAGGACGCTGAGGGACACCGCGATCCGGCCGTACAGGTCGCCCTTCTCGTCGCCGCCGTGCGCGCCGGGCCCGTCGGGCACGTCGCGGGCTCCGGCGGCGGACCGTACGACCACCTTCGGGCGCTCCAGCACGGCGGTGCCCCCGGCGGACTTCACGGTCACCGCCGGGCCCTGCGCCTTGGCCGCGCCGTCCTTGGCGGTCAGCGCGGCGGCCGTGCGGGCCACCTTGCTGCGGCTGCCGAAGAGCCATTCGGTGATGTACGCGAAGAAGGCCAGGGTGTAGACGGCCATCGCGGAGTAGATCAGCGTATTGCTGATGCTGGCCAGGTTTTCGTTGGACGCCGTGGCTAGCTCGGTCGCGGCGGCGAGAGTCATTTCTCCTCAGCCCCTTCGGCGGGTACGGGGGTGCCGGCGTCCGGCTCCCGGTTGGGGTCGGCGTCGGCCTGTGCGGGCGCCTTGTCGTGGACGAGGGCGGCCAGGTCGCCGAGCTCCTCGGGGAGTTTCGCGGACTCGCTGCGGCCCAGGCCCGCCATCTCTACGACGGTCACGCCGTCGGCGCCCCGCACGGCGCGCACCCAGACGCGGCGGCGCTGGATGAACAGGGAGCCGGCCAGTCCGGCGATGGCGGCGAGCGCGCCGGTGAGCGCCCAGCCGGTGCCGGGCTGCTGCACGATCTGGAAGCCGGCCCACTCCTTGATGTCCTTGTCGAAGGTGATGGAGCCGGCGCCGTTCGGCAGCGTCATGGTCTCGCCGGGCAGCAGCCGGGCGGCCACGGGGTTGCCCTTGGCGTCCTTGAACTGCTTGAGGTTCGGGTTCTTGGTGTCGAGCTGGTAGACGTTCTGCGGGACGCCCGCGTCGACGCCCAGGTCTCCGTGGTAGCCGGTCAGCGCGAGGACGGGGAAGTCCAGCGCCGGGAACTGGGAGAACATCGTGCCCTTGCCGGCACCGGCGAAGGTCGGCACGAAGAACGCGGAGAAGCCGAGCTGCTCGGACTTGCCCTGGGCGTTCTTGTAGCCGTCGAGCACCTTGATCGCGCCCTGCGAGGTGACGTTGGAGTCGACCGGCAGCAGCGGCACGGCCTGGTGGTAGACCACCTGGCCCTTGCCGTCCCGGACGGTGACGGTGGGGGCGTAGCCGTGGCTGACGAGGTAGACCCGGGCGTCGTCGACGCTCAGCGGGTGGTTGGGCGAGACGCTGGCCTTCTGCTCCTTGCCGTGGGCGCCCACGCTGTAGGTGATGTCCGCCCGGTACACGCGCGGCGTGCCCTTCTGCGGGCCGGTGCGCTCGTAGGTGCCGGTGAACTTCTTCAGGTTGAAGCTGAAGGGCACCAGATCGTCGTCGTTGAAGAGGTTGCCGGACTTGAAGTCGTCGTACTGGGTGAGGGTGTTGGCGAAGCCGTCGCCCTCGACGATCAGCTTGTTGCCCTCGGTCTTGTACAACTGGCCGCAGGCGAAGGCGATCAGCATCACGATCAGCGCGATGTGGAAGACGAGGTTGCCGGCCTCGCGCAGGTAGCCCTTCTCGGCGGCGACGGCGTCACCGTCGGGGAGGGCGCGGAAGCGGCGCTGCTTGAGGATCTTCAGCGCGGCCTCGCGGACCTCCTCGGGGGCGGCGGCGGTGCGCCAGGTGGTGTACGCGGGCAGCCGGTTCAGCCGCTTGGGGGCGCCCGGCGGCCGGCCGCGCAGCTGGCCCACGAACTGCCAGGTGCGCGGCACGATGCAGCCGATGAGGGAGACGAACAGCAGGATGTAGATCGCGGAGAACCACACCGAGCTGTAGACGTGGAACAGGCCGAGCTTGTCGTAGACGGGCGCGAGCGTCGTGTGCGTCTGCCTGAAGGTCTCGACCTTCAGCGCGTCGGTGCCGCTCTGCGGGATCAGCGAGCCGGGGACGGCGCCGAGGGAGAGCAGGAACAGCAGCATCAGCGCGACGCGCATGGAGGTGAGCTGCCGCCAGAACCAGCGGGCCCAGCCGACGGTCTCCCGCCAGGTCCAGGCGAGCCGGCCGGCCAGTCCGGGCGCCCGGTTGCCGCCGAAGGAGCCGGGGACGGACGTCTCGGCGGGGGCGGTGGACAGCTGGGACCCGGCGGCGCCGAGGTCGTCTTCGCCGGGCGGCACCACCACCGGGGTCTCGTCGTCCGTCGTACTGGTTGGCGTCTTGCTCATGGATCAGATCCCCACAGTGAAGCCGGTGGACCACGTCTGCATCTCCTGCACCAGCCGGTCCCAGGCGCCGGTCAGCAGCAGCACGCCGGTCACGATCATCATCGTGCCGCCGACGCGCATCACCCAGACATAGTGGCGCTTGACCCAGCCGAAGGCTCCCAGCGCCTTGCGGAAGGCGATCGCGGTGAGCACGAACGGGATGCCGAGGCCCGCGCAGTAGGCGACGGTCAGCAGGGCGCCGCGCCCGGCGCTGGCCTGGGCGGAGGAGAGCGCCACCACGGAGGCGAGGGTCGGGCCGATGCACGGGGTCCAGCCGACTCCGAACAGGGCCCCGAGGACGGGTGCGCCCAAAAGGCCCGCGGTGGGGCGCGTGTGGAAGCGGAACTCACGCTGGGTCAGCCAGGGCATCAGGCCCATGAAGAAGACGCCCATGAGGATCATGAGCACGCCCAGCACCTTGGACAGGGTGCCCTTGTAGTCCTGGAGGGTCTGCCCGAAGAACCCGAACAGCGCCCCGCCGGAGACGAAGACCACGGTGAAGCCGAGGACGAAAAGGGCTGCGCCGACGGCCATCCGTCCGCGCCGGGCCTCGGCCAGGTCCGTGCCGGTGACCCCGGTCACATAGGAGAGATAGCCGGGGACGAGCGGCAGGACGCAGGGCGAGAAGAACGAGACGAGCCCGCCGAGTACGGCGATGGGCAGCGCGAGCAGCAGGGCTCCGCTGAACACCGTCTGATTGGGATCAGTGGCTGCGGCCAGTAGCACGGCGGCTCACTTCTCCGCGACGACCGGGTCGAGCATCTTGCGCAGCTTGTCCTCGCTGAGCGCCTGGAGGGCGCGCGCGGCGATCTTCCCGTCCCGGTCGACGATGATCGTGGTGGGGATCATCTGCGGGTTCAGGGTGCCCTTCTGGAAGCGGAGCATGAGCTTGCCGGTCGGGTCGTACAGGCTCGGGTACGACACGTCGAACTGCTTCTCGAACGCGAGGGCCGGCTGGGTGCTGGTGTCGCGCGTGTTGATGCCGACGAACTGCACGCCCTTGCCGGCGGTGTCCTTGGCCACCTTCGCCAGGTTGGGCGCCTCGGCGCGGCACGGCGAGCACCAGGAGCCCCAGACGTTCAGGACGACGACCTTGCCCTTGTAGGCGCTCATGTCGAGCTGCTTGCCCTCGAGGGTCTTGCCGGACAGGTCGGGCGCGGGCTTGCGGTCACCCTTCGGCACCGTCGCGATGCCGTCGGCGCCGGTGATGAAGTTGGTGTTGCCCGAGCCGCCGGAGGTGCCGCCGGAGCCGCAGGCGGACAGGGCGAGTGCCAGGGCGGCGCCCCCGGCGGCGAGCAGGGCGGCGCGGCCACGGACACGGCTCGAACGCGTGCGGTGCGGACGGGGCGTGCGGTTCGCCCGGTTCGAGCACTGGGGGGCACGACTGACGGCACTCATGTGAAAAGTTTCGCATGCCCCTTCCGAGGATCTTGCGCACCCCCCTCACGGCCGGAAAAGTGCATTTCAGGCCGCCTTCGAGGGGTCCTCCGTGCTCGGCGTGCCAGCGCTGTCCGCGCCCCCGAGGAACTCCTTCCAGCCACCGGCCGGCCGCTGCCCGACGTCGAGGGTGCGCAGCTTGGTCAGTACTTCCGGCTTCTGCACGTCCATCCAGTCGACGAACTGTCGGAAGGAGACCATGCGCACGTCGGCGCCCTTCTCCTTCTCCCGCGCGATGTGCTTGAAGGCCTCCTCGACGGAGTCCATGTAGATGCCGCCGTTCCACTGTTCGAAGTGGTTGCCTATGAAATACGGCGCCCGGTTTGTCTCGTATGCCCGCCTGAAGCCCTGGATGTAGGCCTGCGCGGACTGCCGGCGCCAGCCCGGGTGGTTGTGGGCGGGAGCGTTGGTGGAGTTGACGGACTGGTTCGCGAGCATGTTGTAGTCCATCGAGAGGACCTCGAACCGGCGTCCGGGGAAGGGTATCTGCTGCAACGGCAGGTCCCAGATGCCCAGCCGCTTGTCCGGCCAGACCTGACGGCCGCCGGGCGAGGAGGCGTCGTAGCGCCAGCCGAGCGCGCGGGCGGTGGGCAGCAGCTGGTTCTGGCCGAGCAGGCAGGGGGTGCGGCCGCCGACGAGTTCCTTGTCGTAGTCGAAGGGCAGTGCGGGCAGATCGGTCCAGCCGGTGTTGGTCCGCCACTCCTTCACGAACGCCTTGGCCTGGTCGATCTCGCTGTGCCACTGCTTGGGCGTCCAGCCCCCGACCGAGCCGTGGCCGGAGCAGAAGTGGCCGTTGAAGTGGGTACCGATCTCGTGGCCCTCGAGCCAGGCGCGGCGGACGTTGGTGAGCGTGGCCTTGACGTGGTCGTCGGTCAGATAGCCGATGTCGGAGGCGCCGCGCGGGTTGTTCGGCGGGTCGTACAGGCGCTTCTTCGACTCCGGCAGCAGGTAGAGCCCGGAGAGGAAGAAGGTCATGTGCGCCTCGTGCTGCCTGGCCAGGTCCAGGAAGCGCGGGAACAGCCCGTTGCCGACCTCGCCGGCCCCGTCCCAGGAGAAGACGACGAACTGCGGCGGGGTCTCGCCCGGCTCCAGCGGGACCGGCGCGGCCGGCTGGTGCGGCTGCTTGCCGGTGAACGAGGTCGAGCCGTCGCCGATGAGGCGGGCGGGGGGTGCCGTACGCGCACGCGGGCTGGGCGCGCTCGCGCTGGGGGAAGCGCCGGGGCGGCCCGGGTCCGAGGACTTGACGCTGCCGCAGCCCGTGAGCCCGACGGCGGCCGCGGCCCCCGCGCCGAGGCCGAGTAGTCCCCTTCGGGAGAAGGTGCGCATGGGATCCCCGATTCGTCACTGCCGCTGGTGGTCACTCACTCAGAGGCGGCGACGAACACGGGGGTTCCGCGAGTCGATATGAATTTCACAACGAACGCACAGGAAGAGCGCGGCACGGACGGGACCCTGCGGTTCCGCCCGTGCCCTTCCCGTCCTTACGCGTCCTTCTTCACGCGCCGAACGCCTTGCCCTGCCCCTTCACCGGCTTGGCGCCCGCGAGGAGATGGGCCGGCACCAGATCGCGGGCCGGCTCGGTGTAGCCGACGGAGACGATGCGGTCGCCCCGGTAGGTGAACGTCGTCAGCGAGGCGAGTGTGCACTGCCGCTTGCGCGGGTCGTGCCACAGCCGCCGCCGCTCGACGTAGGAGCGCACGATCCAGATCGGCAGCTGGTGGCTGACGAGTACCGCCTCGTGTCCGCGCGCCTTGTCCTTCGCCGCGTTCAGCGCGCCCATCATGCGCACCACCTGGTCGATGTACGGCTCGCCCCAGGACGGCCTGAACGGGTTGACCACGTGCTTCCAGTTGGCGGGCCGGCGCAGCGCGCCGTCGCCCACGCCGAAGGTCTTGCCCTGGAAGACGTTGGCCGCCTCGATCAGCCGCTCGTCGGTGGCGATGTCGAGTCCGTGCGCCTTCGCTATCGGCGTCGCCGTCTCCTGCGCCCGCTCCAGCGGGGAGGCGACGACGTAGGTGATGTCGCGGGGGGCGAGGTGCTCGGCGACCCGCTCGGCCATCTCCCGCCCGAGCTCGGACAGGTGGTAGCCGGGCAGCCGCCCGTACAGGATCCCGTCCGGGTTCTCGACCTCGCCGTGCCGCATGAGGTGGACGACGGTGATGTCGTCCCGGCCGCTCTTCTCGGGGGCGTCGCTCATGCCGTCGCCTCCGCCGCCGCACGGGCCGCCGCCGGAAGGGCGTCGGCGATCCTCTGGAGTGCCGTCTCGTCGTGCGCGGTGGAGACGAACCAGGACTCGAAGGACGAGGGCGGCAGGTAGACGCCGTTCGCCAGCATCGCGTGGAAGAACGCGGTGAAGCGGTACGACTCCTGCGCCTTGGCGTCCTCGTAGTCGCGCACCGGACGGTCCGTGAAGAACACGGAGAACATGTTGGAGGCGTTCTGCAGGGTGTGCGCCACGCCCTCCTTGGTCAGCGCCTCGGAGACCATGGCCTGGATCTGCTGCGAGACGGAGTCGACCTTGCTGTACGCGGCGTCGTCGAGCAGGCGCAGCTGGGCGAGCCCGGCGGCGGTGGCGACGGGGTTCCCGGAGAGGGTGCCGGCCTGGTAGACGGGCCCGGCGGGGGCGAGGTGCGCCATGACGTCGGCGCGCCCGCCGAACGCGGCGGCCGGGAATCCGCCGCCCATCACCTTTCCGAAGGTCATCAGGTCGGGCTCGACCCCGTCGACGCCGTACCACCCGGCCCGGCTGGTGCGGAAGCCCGTCATGACCTCGTCGGAGATGTACAGGGCACCGTTCTCGCCGCAGAGGTCCTTGAGTCCCTGGTTGAACCCGGGCAGCGGCGGCACCACGCCCATGTTGCCCGGCGAGGCCTCGGTGATCACACAGGCGATCTCGCCCGGGTGCGCGGCGAAGGCGGCGCGCACGGCTTCGAGGTCGTTGTACGGCAGCACGATCGTGTCGCCGGCCTGGGCGCCGGTGACGCCGGGGGTGTCGGGCAGGGCGAAGGTGGCGACCCCCGACCCGGCCGCGGCGAGGAGGGAGTCGACGTGCCCGTGGTAGCACCCGGCGAACTTGATCACCTTGGACCGCCGGGTGAAGCCGCGGGCGAGCCGGATCGCGGACATGGTGGCCTCGGTCCCGCTGGAGACCAGCCGCACCCGCTCCAGCGGGCCGACCCGGTTCACCATCTCCTCGGCGAGGGCGACCTCGCCCTCACCGGGCGTCCCGAAGGACGTGCCGTGCGCGACCGCCTCCTGCACGGCGGCGATCACCTCGGGGTGCGCGTGCCCGAGGATCATCGGACCCCAGGAGCACACGAGGTCGACGTACTCCCGCCCGTCGGCGTCGTTCAGGTACGGACCGCTGCCGGAGACCATGAACCGGGGCGTGCCGCCCACGGCTCGGAAGGCGCGCACCGGCGAGTTCACGCCGCCGGGCGTGACGGCCGCCGCACGGTCGAACAGCGCCTGCGAGACAGGGGCTTCGTAGGGATATGGCAGTTCGCTCATGACCTGCGACTTCTCCGACTTCTCGGGGGTTCTCCGAATACGGTGGGCAGTGACCTGTTCAGGGTAGGCCAGCGACGGCGGCGGACCCGGGGCGGAGCGGCCGGGTCCGGCCGGATCCGGGTACGACGAGCGGCGGATTCGAGGATTCGGAGCGGCCCATCTGCGAAACTGGGCTCCGCGTACGTATGAACAAGCGAAGGGGCGTGTCGGGGACCGCCCGGAACCCGCGGGCAGATGTTTCGGCGCACGTTTCGGCGGGCGGCCGCGGGGGAGGTCACTGACACGATGATCGGGTTGCGCGGCGGGGGCCACGCGTCCTAGAAAAGCAGTCGGGTGGAGATATGCATCGCGGTGGCGGACTGGGCGAGGGGACTGACGGCCTGGGTCCTCGTCGTGCCCGGCGGGGAAGGCACCGGCGCGACGCTGAGGAAGCGAGCGAAGCACGCCAGGCACGGGATGTACCGAGTGAGTCCGAGCGGACCGACCGGCGAGGCGAGGGCCGGGCCGAGCTGCTGGGAGCAGGGAGCAGGAATGGTGGTCGGGTGGGGGTGACGTACAAGTATTTCGGCGCGCCCGACGGCGCGACGGCGGCCCGCGTCCCGATCTCGATGCGTCCCGAGGAACTCGGCGGCGACGAGCTCGGCATGGGCGGCATGTTCACCAAGATCAAGCCGGAGACGATGGCCGCCATGGTGCTGACCGGCATCGAGGGCGTGCCCCTGCACAAGGTGCCGCCGCTTGAGCTGGTCGTCCTGCACCCCGACTACGCGGTCGTGAAACTCCCGACGACCGCGGTCGACCCCCTGCGCGACATCGGCGAGGAAGCGGTCGGCGCGGCCGCCTTCATCTGGTCCACGGTCCCGGACCGCGGCGGTCCGCGGGACGCGTTCAACGTGTACCAGCTGCTGCACGAGTGGCAGGACTTCTCGCACCGGCTGCATGAGGCGGGGCATCAGCCGTATTGCCTGGTGTGGCCCTGAGCCAGGGTTTCGAAGGGCTCGGGCGGACGCGTCCGGAGGGTGTGCATGCGGTCGGCGCCCGCAGCCGCGACCGGTCACCCGGTCCGGACGCGGCTGCGAACGTCGTCCCTGATGCGGTACCGGGTACTCCGTACTAGGTGGCGGAGGAGTTGCGCCCGCCCGCGCCGGACGAGCCACGGCCACCCGTGCCGGAAGAGCCGCGTGTGGCTCCTCCCGTCGCCGGGCGGCGGCCCGGGACACGGACTGACTTGCCGGAGACGGAGCTCGTCGCGGACCGGCCGTCGGAACCGCGGCCGCCCGTGCCGGCGGCACCGCCCTTGGCCCCACCGGATCCCGACCGGCCGGCGGCACCGGCCCCGCCGGCTCCCGCCCGGCTCACCGCACCGGCCCCGCCTGCTCCCGCTCGGCGGGTGGAACCGCGGCCGCCGGATGCGGAGGTGCCGGTGGCCGTACCGGCCGCTGCCGCCCCGGCCGGGGCACGGCGGTTGCGGGCGCCCGTGTCGGTGGCGGCGCCGGTCGCCGGGCCGGTTCCGCCGCTGTTGCGGCGTCGGCGGCCGGAGCGCCGGCCGGGCTCGGTGCCGCTCTTGCGGGCCGGGCGGGACGCCGTCGGTGGCGTGGGCTGGGGTACCTCGATGACGACGGCCACGCCGGAGGGCTCGCGGGCTCCGGTGAGGGTGGCCAGTTCCTCGTCGTTCGACTTGATGCTCGCCGTCCGGGGACGGATGCCCGCGTCCGACATGAGCCGGGTGACGTCCCGCTTCTGGTCGGGCAGGACCAGCGTGACCACGCTGCCGGAGCCGCCGGCGCGAGCCGTGCGGCCGCCCCGGTGGAGGTAGTCCTTGTGGTCGGTGGGGGGATCGACGTTCACCACGAGGTCGAGGTCGTCGACGTGTATGCCCCGGGCCGCGACGTTCGTCGCCACCAACGCGGTGACCTGGCCGTTCTTGAACTGTTCGAGGGTGCGGTTGCGTTGCGGCTGGGAGCGGCCCCCGTGCAGCGCCGCCGCGCGGACACCGACGGCGAGGAGACGCTTGGCGAGCCGGTCGGCGGACCTCTTGGTGTCGAGGAAGAGGATGACGCGGCCGTCACGCGCCGCGATGCGCGTGGTGACCGCCTTCTTGTCGGTCTCGTCCTGGACGTGGAGCACATGGTGCTCCATGGTGGTCACCGCTCCCGCGGACGGGTCCACGGAGTGCACCACCGGGTCGGTCAGGAACCGCTGCACCAGGCGGTCGATGTTGCGGTCCAGGGTGGCCGAGAAGAGCATGCGCTGTCCGTCGGGCCGCACCTGCTGGATCAGCTTGGTGATCTGCGGCAGGAAGCCCATGTCGGTCATCTGGTCGGCTTCGTCCAGCACCGTGATGCGTACGCCGTCGAGCACGCAGTCCCCGCGTTCCACGAGGTCGTTGAGCCTGCCGGGGGTCGCCACGAGTACCTCGGCGCCGCGCCGGAGCGCACCGGCCTGCTTGGTGATGGACAGCCCGCCGACGACGGTGGCCAGCCGGAGGTTCACCGCCGTCGCGTACGGGGTCAGCGCGTCCGCCACCTGCTGGGCGAGTTCACGGGTGGGCACCAGCACGAGGGCGAGGGGCGCCTTGGGCTCCGCGCGCAGTCCGGCCGTACGGGCCAGGAGCGCCAGCCCGAACGCGAGGGTCTTGCCGGAGCCGGTACGACCCCGTCCCAGCAGGTCACGGCCGGCGAGGGAGTTGGGGAGCGTGGCGGCCTGGATGGGGAAGGGCGCGGTCACGCCCTGCGCGGTGAGGGTGTTCAGCAGCCCCGCGGGCATGTCCAGACCGGCGAAGTCCTCGACGGGGGGAAGAGCGGGCGTCGTACTTTCCGGCAGCCGGAATTCCCTCGGCGACGACGGCGACGAGGACGGCGACGGGCGGGACGAGGCGCGTCGGTTGTTCGGCTTCTGGGATCTGCGGGACATGCGGTGGGTGGTCTGCCTTCCTCGAAACAGCACAAACCGGGGTCCGCACCATGTCGGTGCCGACCCCGGTGAGCAGATACGCGCCCGGCGATCAGGCGGGGACGATGTTCTCCGCCTGCGGGCCCTTCTGGCCCTGCGTGACGTCGAAGGAGACCCGCTGGCCCTCCTGGAGCTCACGGAAGCCCTGGGTCGCGATGTTCGAGTAGTGGGCGAAGACGTCCGGGCCGCCGCCGTCCTGCTGAATGAAGCCGAAACCCTTTTCGGCGTTGAACCACTTCACGGTTCCCTGTGCCATGACTTTCTCCTTCTGTAGGCAGAGGCCCCATCCGGAGATGCCGGAAAACAAATAATGCGCCTGCAGGAGAAACATTCCCGTCAGGCGCACATAGGTTCATGGGTACCACAACTGCAACACCAAAACTCTAGCACAGTCCGGCGGGCCCGTGCCGGATCGGCGGGCGCGCCACGGGGGTGCCGGGGTGTGGTGGGGGCAGGAGACGGTTGACGGATCCGGGTGTGCGCCCCCTTGTGACGCCGCGCGCCCGCCCGTGAACCGATGATTCGCCCAAGGCACAACCGGTAAAGCTCCGGGATACGCATGACCCGTGTACCGGGCGCATGCGCTTCGTACGCTGGTTCACAGGTGGGAGCCGTCCGGTACGACGGCCGCACGCGGGGGAAGGGACGTGGCAGTGGTCAACGGGGAGATGACGGGCGCGTCGCCCTTGGGGCGGGTACGCGTTCTGTCGGCGCGCGGGTCCGTGCACGGGGCCGGGGTTCTGGTACGGCCCGACACCGTACTGACCTGCGCGCACGTGGTGGCGTCGGCCCTCGGGGCGGTCGGCGGGCAAGCCGGGGGCGTGCCGCGGGGGTCCGTCGTCGTGGACGTTCCGGGGCGGCCGGACGTCGAGGCCGGTGAGGCCGCCGTCGTGCCGGACGGCTGGTTTCCCGGTCCGCTGGCCGGCGGGTCGGACGGGGATCTCGCCGTCCTGAGCACGGACTGGTCGCCGCCCGCCGACGTGCTTCCGGCGCGGCTCGGCCCGTGCGGGGAGCCCGACCGGCGCGAGGTCGGCGTGTACGGCCACCCGGCCGGGGCGCCCGACGGCCTGTGGTCCTCCGCCCGCCTGACCGGGCGCGGCGGGCCGCACCGGGACTGGGTCCAGCTGGAGGGACTCGGCACGACGGGCGTCCCGGTGGAACGCGGGTTCAGCGGAGCCGGCGTATGGGATCCGGCGGCGCGGCGGGTCGTCGGCCTGGTCACCGCCGCCTACACCGACCGGCAGGCCAAGGTGGCCTGGATGCTCCCGCTGGAGTCGGCGGCCCGCCTGTGGCCGGCGCTGGCCCCGGCCCTCGTGCCGCCCCGGCTGCCCGCCCCGCGGATGTCCCCCGAACCGCCGTCCGACAAGAGCCAGTTCGCCCTGGCCGATGCCCTGCTGAACGTGCCTCAGGTCGAGGACGACGACGCGGCGGCGCTGCGCCGACTGCTGCCGGCCCCCATCCGCCGCGCCGTCCGCACCAGCCCCCGCCCCCGGCTCCAGCTCTTCTACGTCGTCCAGGCCTGCGCCGACCACCGCGACGGCAGGCAGGCCCTGATCGACGCCCTGCGGCTGCTGGACGACGACTCGGCGCCCGCGGGTGCCGTGCTGGAACTCATCGACGAACTGTGGCCCACCACCGCGGGGGGTGAGGCTCCGTGACGCTCGCCCAGGGGGCCTGGGGGCCGCCCAAAGTGCTGCTCGACGCGCTGGACGCCGTCCCGTGCTTCGAGGAGTCCGGACTGCTGCAGGAGTGCGCCCGCCAGGTGGGCCGCGCGCTGGGGGTCACGATCGCCCTGCCCGACAGCAGCCGGCGGCGGTTCTCGCTGCTGATCCTGCTCAGGGAGGTGATGCCGTATCCGGACGGCATCCAGGTGCTGGGCAGCGTGGTCTCGACGCTGGAGGGCGAGACCCGGCACATGGGCCGGGTGCGCACCGCCATCGCGCTCGCGGAGGTGCCACTCTTCCCACCGCAGAGCTGGGAACGGCTGATGTCCCTGCTCAGCGGTCTGGAGGTGCTGGACGTCCCGGGCATCTTCCGGGAGGCCCTGGGGCGCCCGGATCCGCTGCCGGTCCACTGCGCGGAGCCGTGGTCGGCGGTGCTGCACGCGGCGACGTTCAACGCCCGCCCCGGCGAACCGCTGCCCTGCGTCCTGCTGGTCGAGCGCCTCGCGCACTACGCCAAGGGCCAACAGCAGCAGGATCTGTTCGAGTGGGTGGAGGAGCACCTGATCCGCCCCGACATGTATCCCGGTGCGCCGGCCGCGCACCCGGTCGGGGCCGGCGCGCAGACCACGGCCGCCTCCACGGCCACGGCCAGGGCGAGTGCCGCCGCGGTGCCCGTCGCCGCCCGGGCCGGCGGCGATCTGCTGGTCTCCGGGGCGGGCAGCGCCCCGGTGGCCACGGACGTGACCACCCGTCCGGCCGGCGTGCCGGCCGCCGCCTCCGTCCCGCTGCCGGAGGACGACGCCGCGGACGCCGTCTGGGCGCCCGGCGCCTGCCTGCTGGTCCGGCTGCGCCCCCTGCCCGACCCCGATCACAGCGGGGAGCGGCTCCTGTCGTACTGGTGGCAGATCGACGGACCGGAGCCGTACCCGGTGCGCGGCGGGGACGTGCGCGTCGATCTGGCCGATCTGCCCGAGCGGGTGAAGACGCTGGTGGAGGAGGCGGAGACGGGCTGGGCCTACTTCTGGAAGGAGGACCTGACCCTGGAGTTCCTGCTGCCCAGGGACCTGCTGGACCTGCCGGTCGAGAGATGGGCGAAACAGGGCTTCCACGGCGCGGACGGCGCCCTCGGGGAGGACCACCCGGTGGTACTGCGCAGCCTCGAAAGGATGGAACGCGCGGACACGCATGGACGCTGGGCCAAACGCTGGGACGCCCTGGTGACCGCCTGCGGAGGGCCCGTGCACTGGTTCCCCGACGAGGGCCGCGCCCATCTGCTCACCGAGCCGCAGCCGGTGATGGTGGTCCTCAGCGATCCGCCCGGGAGCGGCGGCGACGGGGGCCCCGGGGTCGATGAGCTGGGTGAGTCCCTGCGGGCGGGTGTGCCGATCGTCGTCTGGGACCGGCGCGGGGGAGTCGATCCAGCCTTTCGGGACGAATTGCGGGAACTCTCCTCCCGCAAGGGCATACACCGACTACCCGACGCTCTCAGGTCGTTGCGCATAGAGGCCGGGGGCGAGGATCCTGCTGGGGGCGGCTCCTCTACGCTCGGTCGCCACGCAGCTTTGCTCTGGGACGACCCGTACCGCCTACCGAGCGGTCGGTCAGACGCGGCGGATTCATCCGCGCAGGGGGGAGGGTAGGACGAGATGCTTCCCGAGGACGGCGCATCCGGGGGGACGCGTCCGAACGGCGACCGGGTGGCGGGGGGTCCACCGAGGCCGCACGCGAACGGCACCGCGGGCCCCGTGCCCGACGGTGCGGTCCGGGGCGCCTCCGACCAGCGGTGGTGGATCTACCGCGGTACGGGGCAGCCCCTGTACGACACCAGCCTCGACGAGCTCCTGCCGCCCCCGCCGCCCTGGCGCCGGTTCACCGGCGGTCCCGTGGTCGACCCGCCCCCGGCGGACGACGAGGAGATCGAGCGCCGGCTGGGCCGCGTCTCGGCGTTATCCACGGGTTCCGACCAGCTCAGGCGCGAGGCCGACATGGTCAACGCGGCCCTGCTGCTGCGCCGGCCGCTGCTCGTCACCGGCCGCCCCGGCACGGGGAAGTCGTCCCTCGCCTATCGCATCAGCCGCGAGCTGAAGCTGGGCCGCGTACTGCGCTGGCACATCACCAGCCGCACCACGCTGCGCTCCGGGCTCTACGAGTACGACGCGATCGGCCGGGTCCAGGACTCGGCGGCGTTACGCGCCGCGCACCGGCCGTACGACACGGACGGCAGGGCCGCCACGGACGCCGCGGGCCACGGCGCTCCGCAGGGCCGCACACCGGGTGAGGAAGGCCTTCCCGGGATCGGCGACTACCTCCAACTCGGCCCGCTCGGAACAGCGTTGCTGCCCTACGAGCTTCCCCGGGTGCTCTTGATCGACGAGTTGGACAAGAGCGACCAGGACCTGGCCAACGACCTGCTCGGCGTCTTCGAGGAAGGCCAGTACCCCATCACCGAACTGGTCCGGGCCCGGCGTCTGCACCCCAGGGTGACGGTGATGACCGACGATCCGCACCGCAGCGCCGAGGTCGCCGACGGCGTCGTCAAGTGCCGGGCGTTCCCGATCGTGGTGATCACCTCCAACGGCGAGCGCGAGTTCCCGCCCGCCTTCCTCCGCCGCTGTCTGCGGCTCCGGATGCCGGACCCGGACCGTTCGCAGCTGGTCGACATGATCACGGCCCATCTGAGGGAGGCGGCGCAGGGGTCGGCGAACTCCGCCCGGGCGGACGAGCTGGTCGACCGGTTCCTGCGCAACAGCCGGGAGCGGGGCGGCCTCGCCGTGGACCAGCTGCTCAACGCCGTGTTCCTGGCCACCTCCGGCCGTTTCCCCGGCGAGGACGAGGAGTCGCTGGAGCACCTCGTGGACGCGCTGTGGCACCGGCTCGACGGAGCGGGGGCGGAAACGAGGGCCGGATGACGGCGTCCCCCGGAACCCCCGCCTCACCCGACCGGCCGGAGGGGGGAACCCGGGCTGCCGTGGACCGGGAGCTGCCGACCTGGACGGAACTGGCCGACGCGCTGTACCTGGCGGCCTGCCAGGACGCGGCCGTACCGCTGTTCGACGTGCCCGGCCGCGAGGCCCGGGAGCGCGGCGAGCGGTCCCGCCGGGAGAACCGTCCCGGCCAACGGCCGCCCCCGTGGGACCGCCACGGCTCCCCCGGGCCCGTCGCCTCCCGGCCGCCCGGGGACCCCGGCGGCGACCCGGCCGCGGGATCCGCCGCGCCCGAGGACCGGGACGGCACGCTCCCGGACCCCGAGGGCGGCACGGGCGACCGTCACCCGGCCGGCGAAACCCCGGCTCCGGGCAACTCCCGTACACCCGACGACGACTCCCGGACACCCGGCGACGACTCCCGGACACCCGGCGACGATTCCCGGACACCCGGCGACGATTCCCGCCCGCCCGAAGCGCAGGACGACGGCCACAGCCTCGGGTCCGACGACGAACTGCTCCTGCTGGCAGAGGGGCTGACCACCCTGACGGACGCGGCCCGCCCGCTCTTCGCCGCGCTCCCCGCGGCGAGGCCGGCCGGTCCGCGGCACCGCCCCGTACCGCACTCGGACGAGTGGTCCACCGAGCCGGCCGGCTGGCCCGCGTCCCCCCGGCTGGCCGACTCCCTGGCCCTGGGCAGATCGCTGCGCCCGCTGCGCCTGTTCCTCGCCTCGCCCCACGAGCTGGAGCTGGACGAGGAGGCGACCGCCGAGCAGGCGGCGCTGGCCGGGGTGTGGACACCGGTGTGCCGGCCGGTCCCGGAGCGGCGGCTGGACCTGCTGCTGCTGGTGGACGACAGTCCCTCGATGGCGCTGTGGTCGCACACGGCACGGCAGATCGCCGAGCTGATGGAGCAGACGGCGGCCTTCCGCACCGTACGGCGGGTCCGCTGGGACCCGGACGGCGGCGACGTGGCGACGGCGGGCCTCGCGGCGACCGAACTCCACTCCAGCGACCGGCAGTTGGTGCTGGCGCTCACCGACGGCGGCCACAGTGCCTGGCGCACCGGCCGGGCGGCCGCGCTGCTGAACCGGCTGGGCCGGCACTCCCCCGTCGCCGTACTGAGCCTGCTGCCCCAGCACCTGTGGGACCTGACGCTGCCCACGGTCACCCGGACCCGGCTGCGGGCACCCGCCCCCGCCGTACCCAACCGCTCCTACGACGCGGAGTGGAAGCACCCGCACGCGGACCCGCTGGGCCCCGAGCCGGAGTTCGCGCCGCACCCCGGCCTGGGGACCGCGATCCCGGTGCCGGTCGTCGAGCTGCGGCCGACATCACTGGCCCGCTGGGCCCGGCTGGTGGCCGCGGCGGGCAGCGGCGAATGGCACGGGCTGGCCGCGCTGTGGACCGCGCCGGACCGGGACCTGCGTTCGGCGGTGATCGGCCCGGTCCCCGAGCGGCTCGCCACCATCGTGGCGGAGCCTTCGCACCCCGGACATCAGCGGACGGCGCCACACCGCACGGACCCGCCCCGGCCCACGGAACCGCGGCGGGCCGGCGCCGGCGCGGACGAGTCGCCCGCGGTCCGGCGGGCCAGGCGGGCCGCCGCCACGGTGCGCCGGTTCCGCGCCACCGCCTCCCCGGCCGCGTACGCCCTCGCCCAGCGCCTGGCCGCGGCCCCCCTCAACCTCCCCGTGATGCGGCTGCTCCAACAGGCCCAGCCCGGCGCGAGATTCTGGAACCTGGCCGAAATCGTGCTGCTGGGCCTGGTGCGCCGCACCGACGGCACCGCGGACGTCGAGGACCCCCACCGGGTGTCCTTCGACTTCGCGGAAGGTGTACGGGAGGAACTGCTCGCCCTCGGCAGCCGGGCCGGGACGATCCGGGCGCTGGACGAGGTCCGGCGCCATCTCGGACCGGTGCTGGAGGAGGTGTGGGGGGAGGGCGCGAGCGCGCTGGTCGCCCCGGAGGGGGATCCGGCGGATCCCCCGATGACGGAGCAGACCCGCCCGTTCGTCAACCACCTGTACACGGCGCTGTGCGCGGTGTCCGGGCCCTACCTCGCTCGCGCCAACCACCTGGGCCGGCTGCTCCAGCGCACGGCCGTCCCCCACCAGGCCGGAAAGGTCGCCGCCGGCACAGCGCCCGCATCAGGGCACCAGCGGCCATCAGGGTATTCATCCGTAGAAATGCGATCAGAATTGAACATTGCGCCCAGCGACGCGCTACATTACGGGCCGCGAACGCCTCAAGCCCCGCGACCGGCGAACGCCCCGCAACCGGCGGGGAATTCACCCGCGGAACCGCCGTCCGCCCCCGTTCCGCCCACCCAGCCCAGCTCCACCCCCACCCCCTCCCCCGCGCCCGCGTCCGCGCCCGCGCGTCCACGACAAGGAGGCATCGCCGTGACTGCCGGTCTGCCCGTTGCCACGGGCCCGCGAAGCCCGCACGACCCGCCCCGCATCTGGGGGAACGTACCGCAGCGGAACCGGAACTTCACAGGGCGCGAGACGCTGCTCGAACGGCTCCAGGAACGGCTGAGCAGCGGTGTCACCGCGGTCCTGCCGGAGGCCCTGCACGGCATGGGCGGTGTCGGCAAGTCGCAGATCGCCATCGAGTACGTCTACCGGCACAGCCGGGACTACCGGCTCATCTGGTGGATCCCGTCCGAGCAGGAGAACCAGATCGTCCAGTCGCTGATCGAACTGGGCGAGCAGATGGGCCTCCAGGCGGGTTCCGAGATGAGCGCGGTGCCCGCGGTGCTCGACGCCCTGCGCCGGGGCGAGCCGTACCGCGACTGGCTGCTGGTGTTCGACAACGCGGAGAACCCCAAGGAGGCACGCAAGTACTTCCCCAGCGACGGGCCCGGACGCATCGTCGTGACCTCGCGGAACTTCCAGTGGTCCACCGACGCCAGCTCTCTGGAGGTCGACGTGTTCGCACGCGACGAGAGCGTCGCCCTGCTGCGCCGTCGCAGCCCCCAGCTGCCCGACGACGCCGTGGACCACCTCGCCGCCGCCCTCGGTGACCTGCCGCTCGCGGTGGAACAGGCCGCGGTGTGGCTGGCCGAGACCGGGATGCCGGTGCAGCAGTACCTCGAGGTCTACGAGCGCAACTTCACCGAACTGATGCAGTCGGAGCCGCCCGGCGACTACCCGCTGTCGGTGGCGGCCGCCTGGAACGTCTCCCTCGGCCGGCTGCGCGAGACCCGCCCCGACGCCCTCCAGCTCCTCCAGGTCTGCGCCTTCTTCGCTCCCGAGCCCATCGAGTGGGACCTGTTCTCCGCGGTGCGGGGCGTCGCCGTCCCGCAGGAACTCCAGGCAGCCCTGGACGACCCGGTCAAGCTGGGCCGGGCGGTCCGCGAGATCGGCCGGTACGCGCTGGCGCGGATCGACCACCGGCAGAACACGGTTCAGCTGCACCGACTGGTCCAGCGCGTGCTCGTCGAGCAGATGAACACGCAGGAGCGGGCGACGATGCGGCACGCGGCCCACCAGCTGCTGGCGCACGCCGACCCCAGGAACCCGCAGCGTGCCAGCTACTGGCCGCGTTACTCCGCTCTCCTCACCCACGTGCGGGCGTCCAACGCCGTGGAGTGCGAGGAGCCGTGGACCCGCCGCCTGGTCCTGAACGAGGTGTGGTTCCTGCGCGCCCGCGGCGACCACGCGGCGGCCCTCGAACTGGGCGAGCGAGCCGCGCGGATCTGGCGCGGAACCCTGGGCGAGGACCACGAGGAGGTCCTCGCCATCGACCAGCAGATCGCCGAGGCGCTGCGAGAGCAGGGAACCCACCTGCGGCGGGCCTACGAACTCCAGGCCGGGCTTCTGGAGCGCTTCAGCAGGGTGCTGGGCGACTCCCACGAGGACACGCTCCAGGCACAGAGCTTCATGGCCATCCACCAGCGCAACCGCGGCAACTTCAACGAGGCGCGCGAGCTGGACCAGCGCGTCTACGAGACCAGTCTGCGGGAGTTCGGCGCGGACGACCCGGCCACGCTCCTCGCCGCCCACAACTACGCGGTGAGCCTGCGCCTGGCCGGCGCCTCGGAAACGGCCCGGCAACTCGACTACGACACCTGGCAGCGTCGGATCGAGGCTCTGGGCGAGGACCACATCTACACGCTGTCCACGCGGGAGGCCTATCTGCTCGACCTCCAGGAGGTCGGCCGCTACGAGGAGTCCCTCGAGGGGTACGAGCAACTGGCGGAGGAGGTCACCGAGAAGCTGGGCGAGCGCCATCCCTTCACTGCGCTGGTCAACCGCAACCGGTGCGTCATCCGCCGCAAGATGGGCGACCACGAAGGCGCGTACGCACTGTCCCGTCGCTACATCGAACTGATCGCCGAAATGCTCGGCACCGACAGCCGCTATTACCTGCTGACCGCGATCAGCCATGCCAACGACCTGCGCCAGGTCGGCAAGCTCCAGGAGTCGCGCGCGCTGAGCGAGCAGGTCCTGGAACGGCACCGCGAACGGTACGGCCGGGAGCACCCGCACAGTTACGCGGTCGCGATGAACCTCGCGGTGACGCTCAGGCTGCTCGGGCAGCCCGAGGCCGCGCTGGAACTGGACGCCGAGACGGTCGAGGGCCTGACCCGTGTACTCGGCGCGGGCCACCCACGTACCCTGCTCGCCCGCATGAACCTGGCCAGCGACCACTTCGCACTCGGTCACCCCCAGGAGGCGCACGCCATCGACGAGGCCGTGGCCGAGGAGTCGGCACGGCTGCGCGAGCACCACCCGGCGAACGTGGCCATGCAGCTCAATCTGAGCTACGACCTCAAGGCGCTGCGCCGCACGGAGGAGAGCGAACGGCTGTACACCGCGGCCCTGGAGCGTTACCGCAACGAACTGGGCCCCTCCCACGCCGCAACGCTCGACGCCGAGAAGGGCCTGCGGGCCAACGCCGACATCGACCTGTTGTCGCTGTAGGTCACCACTGCGGGGTTGCGGGAATCCGCAACCCCGGCTCAAGTCGCCGCGGCGAGCCAGGCGGCGAGGTCGAGGGGGGCGGGGAGTCCGCCCCCGGCGGCGGCGACGGCCCGGCGCACGCCGGCCACCACCTCGGGCCGGTCCAGGAGCAGGGCGGCCCCCGGTGCCCGGGCGGGCTCGGGAAGCGCCAGCACGGCGCCGATCCACGCCTCCGCGTCATGCGGGTCCCGTTCCGCCCACTCTGCGTAGCCGAGCGCGGCCTCGTCCGCATGGCCCGCGACCGCGGCGTACTCGGCCCGGCGAGCCGGGTCCCCGCTCTTGTCCTCCTGCCGACGTCGGCGAGCGAAGCGGTCCGGCGCCGACAGGCGGTACCGGGCGAGCGGGCCGAATGTGTCGGGGCGGATCAGGTCGGAACGCGGACGCAGGGTCGAGGTCGGCAGCTGGGGCGCCGCCTTCCCGGCCGCCCAGGCCGTGGCCAGCCGCTCCGCCGTGGGCCGGGCGATCTCCAGATGCCGCGCCCGCCACACGGCACGCCGCAGCGTGCAGTAGTGCTCGGCAAGTGCACGTGGACCGTTCGTTACGTCGTCCTGCTGCCACTCCTCGACGAGCGCCGCGATCTCGTCGACGAACAGCCTGCCCGCCTCGGTCAGGGCCTCTTCGGTCGTGAGCGAGGCGACGGCCTCCCGCACCTGCTCCCTGTACACGGCGAACTCGAAGTCGGCGCGCTGCGCCTCCGCCCCCGTCGCGTGCGCACGGTGCGTTCGCCAGAACCCGGCAACCCCGGCGAACGCGAACACTCCGTGCAGCAGGCCGAGTACCGGCCGCGGATCGCTGCGCCAAGGCGCGTAGTAGAGCCGCCTCACGCCGGGGTCACCCAGCCGGTCCTCTCCGACCTGTACCAGTTGCACCAGGCTGAGCAGCGCGTTGAGCTGCTGATGCCGGCTTTCATGGACAAGGACCGCCGCCGTCTGGGTTACGTCGTACGGCAGCGACAGGGAGACCGCGCCGAAGGCGTCCAGCGAGGACGCACTGGCCACGAGGCCGCCCCTCGTCGTGGGGAACGACCGCGGCACGAGCATCCGTACCAACGCCTTCAGTGCGGCGGCGTCCACCGGGGACTCCTCGTCGAGGAGGGCGTACGCACCGGCGAGGCGGTTCTCCCACAGCTGTAATCTGCGCTCGCCCAACCGGTCCGGGCACCTCGGGTACCGCGCGAAGTCGCGGTACGGCGTCACCGTGTCCAGCCACGGGCCCGCTGCCGTCGTGTCGTTCGCACGAGGCGTTCGGGAACGCACCACCCGCAGCGGGCGCCAGCCCGGCGACGACGTGGTGGAGAGGCGGGGCAACCGCACCTGCGCGAGTTCCCCTCGCACGACGGCGCCGTCCCCCTCCAGCCGGACTTCCGCCTCGCTCCACCGGCGCTGGGCCACCGGTCCCGCCACTCCCGCACCAGGCAGCCAGACCATGCCCCGGTGGGCCGGCACCCGAAGTACGGCGGGGACCCCGGCACGCAGTGCCGCCGCCGCGGCCAGCGCCTGGAACTGGCCGAGGTCGGCCCACCGCGGGGCCGAGGAGGACGAGGTGCCGTCCGATCCGCTGAGACGTCTCAGCAAACGCAGTGCCCAGGCCATGACGGTGGGATCGCCGAGCACGGTCTCGACCGCCTCGGGGGCGTGTCGCTGGGCCGCGCACAGCAACTGCCAGGCGGCCTGAGCCGACGGCACACCACCGGGGCGCCGCGCGGTCCGGGCAGCGTCGTCGACGCGGTCCAGCAAAGCACGCAGTATCAAGAGGAGTTGACTGCGCTGAGCCGACCGCAGCAGGTGCAGATCGGCCAAGCTCGCACGTCCCGCCGCCATGGCCCCGAGCGTCTCCCGGGAGACCCGATGGACGTCGAGCGGCATAGCCGTCACGGTTGCCACTGACCGGGCCGACGCCCGCGCAGGCAGCCCGGCCCCTCGCTGTTGCCGTCCCCGGCAAGCGTCCCGAATGCCAGACTCGCCCTGATCTCCGCCCGGCTCAACGCGCGTCGCAGTGCCGGATCGTCGCAGGAATGCAGCTCCGCCAAAGAGATCCCGGATAGATCGACGAGGTCGGAACAGAAGTCCTTCGCAGACTCTGCCATACCGTGGTTCCCCCTGACGTGGTGGTTTGGCGGCTCTGGGTGCGCTTCCATGGTGGCTGCAATGGCCCGCCAGTGGAAGACGGCCGCAGGTCATACAGCGTGGGGCCGTGCGTGGGGCCGGACGAGGCATCAGGAGGGGGCGGACATGACGCGGTTGCTGCGGTTCCCGGCGCAGGACGGTGACGGTTTCCTGGTCGTGGAGGTGGCGGAGGACGAACCGGGCGTGGTCGAGGTCTCCCGCGCGGGCGACGCGGTGGCCGACGCCGCGGCGTCGTTCGAGGAGGGCGTCGACCGGATCCGGAACGCGGCCGCGGCCGCGCTGCGCCGGCTGCGGGACATGCCGAGCCCGCCCAGCGAGGTCGGCCTGGAGTTCGGGGTGCGGTTCAACGCCGAGCTGGGCGCGGTCATCGCCAAGTCGGAGGCGGAGGCCCATCTGAAGGTGACGATGACGTGGCGGTCGGACACGGCCGGTGACTGAACCGGTTTCCCTCCGGCAGCGGCCCTACGTACTGTAGGGGGTCGGCTCGCCATTCAACCACCGACGGGGGACCCATGCAGGAAGCACGTGGTACGGGGCGGCCCGGTGCTTCGCCCGGGGAGGACGCGCAGGGCGGGCTCGGTCCGACCGTCGCCCTGCTCGTCGTCAGCCTCACCGTCGCCGCTGTCGGGGTCTATCTGCTGTGCGGCTTCGGGCTGCACAGCCTCAACCCGCGGCCGCGGCTGTTCCGGGCCGGTTTCGCCACGGCCGGGGTGATCGTCGCCACGGTGGCGGCCGGCGCGGCGGTGGGCAACCTGGCCTGGCTGCTGACGGCGTCCCGCAGACGCGCGGCCGCTCCCGCCGACGGCCGGCGCGCGCCCGCCTCGCTTCCCACCGAGTAGACCCCGGGCCTGTCCCGTCACGCCCCGCGCCTTCGTTCCTTTTCCTTACCTTTTCCAGACGCTCAGCGGACAAGATTCCGACGCGCCCCCGTTACCCTACGGAGCGTAGGGTCGGCGCCATCGCCATGGGGCGTACGACCGCCCACCCTCCGGCTGTCCGCTTCGTTCCCGCCGGTTCCGTCCCCGCCGGCTTCCCCGGCCCGCTCCGAGGTGACGTGTCACCCATGCCCGCACAGCAGTCGCTCCTCGTCCCCGCCCAGCGTGACGCCGGCGCCTCCCCCTCTCCCTCGCCGGGCCCCCGGCTACGGGCGCGGGCCGCGGCGGCCACCGTCTGGTACCTGCGGCTGCTCGCGGTGCTCAACATCGTCGCGGTGCTCTCCCTGCCGTTCCGCGAGGAGGTCCACGAACACAACGGCGGTGAGTTCTTCACGCCGTACCTGGCCACCGCGGGCCTGGTCTCGGCGGTGCTCGCGCTGTTCCTGGCCGTGGTGATGCGGCGCCGCAAACGCGCGGCCTGGGTGTTCAACCTGCTGCTCGCCGGGCCCCTGTTCGTCCTCTACGTCCTCGCGCTGACCCAGGACCGGTTCCACGACCACGTCTTCAACTGGGTCTCCGCCGCGCTCACCGGCCTCTTCGTGACCGCGCTGCTGATCGGCCGGCGCGAGTTCCACGCCGTCGGCGACCGCTCCAACCCGAGGCTCGCCCTCGCCGTCGGCGCCTGCGGCGTCCTGGTCAGCGCGGGCCTCGGCACCTGGCTGGTGGACGCCACCAACAGGGCGCACGGCGGCGCCTCCCTGACCGAGCGGATCGGCTACGTCCTGCTGCGCGGCGTCAGCGTCGGCCCGCTCGCCGACCGCATCCCCGCCGTGCACGTGCCCCACTGGGTCGACATCACCATCAACCTCGCCATGGCGGCGACCTCCCTCCTCGTCCTGTACGCCTGCTTCCGCTCCCCCCGCGGCCGCGCCCTGCTCGGCGAGGAGGACGAGAGGCGGCTGCGCGAACTGCTCGGCGGACACGGCGAGCGGGACTCCCTCGGCTACTTCGCGCTCCGCCGCGACAAGGCCGCGATCTTCTCCCCCACCGGCAAGGCCGCCGTCACCTACCGCGTCGTCGGCGGGGTCAGCCTCGCCTCCGGCGACCCCATCGGCGACCCGGAGGCGTGGCCCGGCGCCATCGACGCCTGGCTGACCGAGGCCCGCCGGCACGCCTGGACTCCCGCCGTGATGGGCGCGAGCGAGGAGGCCGGCACGATCTACGCCCGGCACGGCCTGGACGCCCTCGAACTGGGCGACGAGGCCGTCGTCGACGTCGCCGACTTCAGCCTTGAGGGACGCGCCATGCGCGTCGTACGGCAGGCCCACAACCGGGTCCGCCGGGCCGGCTACACCGTGTGCGTCCGCCGGCACGAGGACATCCCCGACAAGGAGATGGCGCTGCTCGTCGAGCGTGCCGACCGCTGGCGCGACGGCGCCACCGAGCGCGGCTTCTCCATGGCGCTGGGACGGCTGGGCGATCCGGCCGACGGCCGCTGCGTGATGCTGGAGTGCCGGGACGCCGACGGGGTGCCGCGGGCGCTGCTGAGCTTCGTCCCGTGGGGCGAGCACGGGCTGTCGCTGGACCTGATGCGCCGCGACCGCGACGGCGAGAACGGCCTGATGGAGTTCATGGTGGTCGAACTTCTGCTGCGCGCGGGGGAGTTCGGGGTGCGGCGGGTGTCGCTGAACTTCGCCATGTTCCGCTCGGTCTTCGAACGCGGGGCGCGGCTGGGCGCCGGGCCGGTGCTGCGGCTGTGGCGCTCGGTGCTCACCTTCTTCTCCCGCTGGTGGCAGATCGAATCGCTGTACCGCGCCAACGCCAAGTACCGGCCGGTCTGGGAGCCCCGCTTCCTGCTGTTCGCCAAGAGCAGCGACATCCCGCGCATCGGGATCGCCAGCGCCCGCGCCGAGGGCTTCCTCACCGCGCCCGCCCTGCCGTCCCTCGCCCGCCGCAAGGAGTCCCGGCCGGCCGGGGAGTGCACCGACGCGTCTTCCTAGAGGGCGTATCCCGTCGCCGTCCCAGTTCCTCGGGCGGTGTCCCGTCTCAGCTGCCGCGGCCCGGGTCCCGGCCCGGACCGCGGGATCCGGTCGCCGTTCCGCCCGTGTCGTGGTGGCCCCGTTCCGCGCCCGCGGTGAACCCGATCACCGATCCGCCGCCCTCGCGGCGGAAGGCGAACGGCGCGCCGCCGTGGGCCAGGGCCACCTCGCGGACGATGGACAGGCCGAGGCCGGAACCGGGCAGGGAGCGGGCGTCGGCGGCGCGGTAGAAGCGGTCGAAGACGCGTATCAGGTCGCCCGCGGCGATACCGGGCCCGCGGTCGAGGACCTCGACGCGGACCGTGCCCGGCCGGGCGGGCCCGGCGACGGCGATCTCGATGGGCGCCCTGCCGCCGCGGTCGAACTTGGTGGCGTTCTCCACGAGGTTGGAGATGGCCCGCTGGAGCATGCCCGGCCGACCCTGGATCGTGGTGTCGCCGCTGGAGCGGACCACGATGTCGCGTCCGCTGCGCCGGCGCGCCAGTCCCGCGACGTCCTCGGCGATGTCGGCGACGTCGACCCGCTGCACGGGCTCGGTGTCGGACTGCCCGGCCGCGAGGTCGACCAGTTCGTTGACCAGGTCGGTCAGCTCGCGGGCCTCCTGGGTCAGGTCGGCGACGAGTTCCTCGCGGGTGGCGGGCGGCAGTTCGTCGATGCGGCGCAGCAGGGAGATGTTCGTGCGCAGGGAGGTCAGCGGCGTACGCAGTTCGTGGCCCGCGTCCTGGACCAGGCGGCGCTGGTCCTCCTCGGACTGGGCGAGCCGGCCCAGCATGCGGTCGAAGGAGCGGCCGAGGCGGCCCACCTCGTCGTAGCCGGTGACGGGCACCGCGACGCCGAGCCGCCGGGTGCGGGCGACGCCCTCGGCGGCGGAGGTGAGGATCACCAGCCGGCGCGTGATGCGGCGGGCCAGCCACCAGCCGCACAGGCCGGCGGCGATCACCACGGCGCCCATCAGGATCAGCGTGCGCTGCTGGAGCGCGCGCAGCAGGTCCTCGGTGTCGCTGAACTCCTGGGCGACCTGCACGGCGCCGTGGCCCTTGCCGAGGGCGACGGTCGCGATCCGGTACACCTCGCCCTTGACGTGCACGTCCTTGTACTCGACGGACTTGCCGGCCTTCGCGGCGGCGGCGACGGCCTTGTCCTCGGCGGTCACGGGCAGCGGCGGTGTGCCGTGGTCGACGATCTCGCCGTGCGCGCCGAGCACCTGCACGTTGGTGCGGTTGGGCCGGACCAGTTCGTGCCCGGGACGGGAGGAGGTGAAGTCCGCGGGCATCAGCTGGTAGCGCCGTACCTCGTCCCGTACGTCCTGCACGACCTGGGTGAACACCGACTGCTGGTCCACCCGCACCAGCCGGGCGGCGGAGTTGTACGACAGGATGCCGACGAGGACGGTGACGGCGGCGGTCACCACGGCGAACGACACCGCGAACGTGGTCCGCAGCGACGACAGCCGGGGCCGCGGTCTGTCCAGCAGCCGCGCGAGGCGGCCCACTCAGTCCTCCCGGAGCACGTAGCCCACACCTCGGACGGTGTGGATCAGCTGCGGCGCGTTCGGCTCGTCGAGCTTGCGGCGCAGGTAACCCACGTAGACGGCGAGGTTCTTGGAGCCGGGGCCGAAGTCGTAGCCCCAGATCCGGTCGTAGATGGTGGAGTGGTCCAGCACGATTCCCGCGTTGCGGACGAGCAGTTCGAGGAGTTCGAACTCGGTGCGGGTCAGCTCCAGCTCGCGCGTGCCCCGCCACACCCGGCGGGCCTGGAGGTCCATGCGGATCCCGGCCGCCTCGATCTGCCGCTCGGGCACCTGCGGCTCCTTCGCCGGTACGTCCCCCGCGCCGCCCGCGCCGACGCCGACCGGGCTGGTACGGCGCAGCAGGGCACGCAGCCGGGCGAAGACCTCCTCGACGTCGAACGGCTTGACGACGTAGTCGTCGGCACCGGCGTCCAGGCCGGCGATCCGGTCGGCGGTCTCCACCAGGGCGGTGAGCATGAGGATCGGGGTGCGGTCGCCCTCGGCGCGCAGCACCCGGCAGACCTGGAGCCCGTCGATGCCCGGCATCATCACGTCGAGGACGAGGACGTCCGGCGGGCTCTTGTGGGCCTGGGCGAGTGCCTCGACGCCGTCGGCAACCGCCGTCACGTCGTAGCCCTCCAGTGTCAGGGCACGCTCCAGGGCGTGACGGATGGCACGGTCGTCTTCGGCGAGGAGCAGAGTCTGAGGCACCCGTCCAGTCTGCCAAGGCCGCAGGCCCGCGGCCGAGACGAATGGGCCTACGATCACCCTTTTTACCCGCCTCTCACCGACTCGGAGGCAACGCGGCGGGTCGCCTACCGTCCTCTCACCATCGACGGCGGCGCCCGCCCTCCCGCGGCCCTCCCGAGCAGCGGATACGCGTCACCTCCGCAGCGCCGCCAACTGCTCCTCGAACGGCACCACCGTGAACCCGCCGGCCTGCGCGTGCGCGGCCTGCTCCGGCACGGCGGCCCGCTCCGGCCGCCGCCCCGCCGACAGCCCCGTCATCAGCGCCGCCAGTTCCCGCGCGGCCCGCGCGATCCGCTCGGGCAGGCCTTCGGCGCCCCAGTCCTCCGAGGCGGCGTAGACGCCGGTGGGGACGACGACGGCCTTCAGATACGCGAAGAGCGGGCGCAGCGCGTGGTCGAGGACCAGGGAGTGCCGGGCGGTGCCGCCGGTCGCGGCGATCAGCACCGGCTTGCCGGCCAGCGCGCCCTCGTCCCGTACCCCGAGCACGTCGAAGAAGGACTTGAACAGTCCGCTGTAGGAGGCGGAGAACACCGGCGTGACGACGATCAGCCCGTCCGCCTCCGCGACCGCGTCCAGCGCGTCCGCCAGGGCCGGGCCGGGGAAGCCGCCCGTGAAGTTGTGCGCGATCTCCACGGCCAGGTCCCGCAGTTCGATCACCCGCGTGTCCAGCGACCCGGCGTGCTCGGCGGTCGCGGCCGCCAGCCGGTCGGCCAGCAGCCGCGTGGAGGACGGGACGCTCAGCCCCGCCGAGACGACGACGAGCTTCATACGGTGCTCACCTCTTCCTCGTTCCCGGACCGGCTCGCGGCCAGCAGGGAGCCATGGTTCGGCGCGTCCGGCACGTCCGCCGGGCGGCCCTTGGCGAACTCCTCGCGCAGCACCGGCACGACCTCCTCGCCGAGCATGTCGATCTGCTCCAGCACGGTCTTCAGGGGCAGGCCCGCGTGGTCCATCAGGAACAGCTGGCGCTGGTAGTCGCCGGCGTACTCGCGGAAGGACAGCGTCTTCTCGATGACCTGCTGCGGGGAGCCGACGGTCAGCGGGGTCTGGGCGGTGAAGTCCTCCAGGGAGGGCCCGTGTCCGTAGACCGGCGCGTTGTCGAAGTAGGGACGGAACTCGCGCACCGCGTCCTGGGAGTTCTTCCGCATGAACACCTGGCCGCCGAGCCCGACGATCGCCTGCTCGGGCGTGCCGTGCCCGTAGTGGGCGTACCGGCTCCGGTACAGCTCGACCATCCGCTTGGTGTGGTCGGCCGGCCAGAAGATGTTGTTGTGGAAGAAGCCGTCGCCGTAGTACGCGGCCTGCTCGGCGATCTCCGGGGAGCGGATGGAGCCGTGCCAGACGAAGGGCGGTACGCCGTCCAGCGGGCGGGGCGTGGAGGTGAAGCCCTGCAACGGCGTGCGGAACTTGCCCTCCCAGTCGACGACGTCCTCGCGCCACAGGCGGTGCAGCAGGGCGTAGTTCTCGACGGCGAGGTTGATGCCCTGCCGGATGTCCTTCCCGAACCAGGGGTAGACCGGCCCGGTGTTGCCGCGCCCCATCATCAGGTCCACCCGCCCGTCGGCCAGGTGCTGGAGCATCGCGAAGTCCTCGGCGATCTTCACCGGGTCGTTGGTGGTGATCAGGGTGGTGGAGGTGGAGAGGATCAGCCGCTCCGTCCGCGCCGCGATGTAGCCGAGCATGGTGGTCGGGGACGACGGCACGAACGGCGGATTGTGGTGCTCACCGGTCGCGAAGACGTCCAGGCCGGCCTCCTCGGCCTTCAGCGCGATGGCGACCATGGCCTTGATCCGCTCGCGCTCGGTCGGCGTACGCCCCGTGGTGGGGTCCGGCGTGACGTCGCCGACGCTGAAGATCCCGAACTGCATGGCCACTCACCCTCCAAGTTGTTGACGGTTCAACTATAGCTGCCCAACCGTCCCCGCCCCGGAAGTATTCCGCCCGGCCCGCATGCGACGACCGAGGTGTGCCGGGACAGCTCCCGGCACACCTCGGTCGCGCTACGGCCCGCTACCCGAGCGGGAAGGACGTCACGACCCAGACGACCCCCACGAGGGCGGCGAAGACCCCGACCAGCCGGATGGTTCCGGTGGTGGCCTGTCCCGGGTTCATGAACGAGGTGAAGAAGGCGTGGATCCGGGTCGCGATCCCCCCGAGGTCCGCGATGAGGCAGACCCCGAAGGCGATCAGGGCGATCCCGATGATCAGACTGAACACGTGCGGACCTCTCTGGCTGTCATCGGGTGAACCATCTGCCGCTCCACGTCCTGTTCACGCCGGCGTATCCCTCGTACTCAACACCCAGTCCGATGCCCAGCTCAAGCGAGGTCACCTGCTCCCCCCGGGAGTTGTACGTGCCGATGGCGGTCTCGTGGTTGACCGTGCCACCGAGGCCGCTGAAGAAGGACGCTCCCACGTCGCGGCCGTTTCCGGCGAACTGGCTGATGTCGTCCGCGTTGCTGTGGAGCGTGGAGACGTCACCGCTGAATCCGAAGCCGAACCCGCCGACGCTGGCGGACCTCGTCCACCCGAAGTCCACGTGGCCATCCGGCCTCTTCGTCATCACGAGGCAGCCGGAGATCTCACCGGTGACGAAGAAACCTCCTCCCAGGCTGGCGCACGAACCTCTGGAGTCGTCCATTCCGAGGGCGCCGAACGCCGCCCCCAGGAGCCTCTCCTTGAAGCCGCCGGGCGTCGTGGCGAACGAGTCGGCCGCACGCTGGTACCACTTCTTCTGGGATTCGGGCTTGGGGCTCGGCGGGGCGGTCTTCAGCCAGCCCTTGGGAGCCGACTTCGAGGGCGCGAGATTGCGGCGGCCCGGAGTACCGCCGAGGCCGGTGGGCTTGGTCTTGCCCTTGACGAGCACGGGACGTGATCCGCACCGGCAGGCCCGGACCGGACCCTCGGAGCCGCTCGACTTCGAAGCGCTGCTTCGGACGTTTCCGGGCCCGCACTTCTCCCAGCCGTCACGGCACTGCGTGCCGTCGGGGTTCATCCTGATGGCCCCGGACGGGTCGCTGTAGGTGACGGGGTTCCCGCCGGCGTAGCCGTAGCCGTTGAGGCTCTGCGGGTCGCCGGTGTCCAGGACGGGGTCGACGGAGAGGAACCGGCCGGTGGCGGGGTCGTGTTCCCGGGCGCCGAGGTGGGTCAGGCCGGTGACCTGGGTGTCGTCGGTGCCGCCGACGAAGCCCTTGGTGCCGGGCCAGGCGTCCGGCTCGGTGCCGCGGGTGCCGCCGAAGGGCAGGGTGCGGCGCTGGGTGAGCTTCTGGGTACCGGCCTCGATCGCGAGCTGGGCGGTGCCGTGGTGGTCGGCGAGGGTGAAGGAGACGGTGCCGTCGTCGCTCTTGACGGCCTGGTTGCCGTCGCCGAGGTCGTAGTAGCGGGTGGCCTTGGGCGTGGTGGAGCCCTTGGCCAGGGTGATCTCGGTGGCGCCGAGGTAGAGGGTGGTACCGGTGGGGGTGCGGCCGATCAGGCGGTTGCCCTCGCTGTCGTAGAGATACTCGGTGACCTTGTCGCTGCCGCCCGCGACGGGTTCGGTCACCTTCGCCAGGTGGCCCTCCGTGTCCCATTCCAGGCTCTGCGTGGTGCCGCCCACGGTGCGGCCGGTGGTGTTGCCGGTCTCGTCGTAGCCGTAGGAGTCCTTCACCGTCCCCGTGGGGCCGGTGCTGGTCACGGAGTTCAGCGTGTGCGGCTGGTCCTTGCCCGCGTCGGGGTAGGCGTAGGCGCGCTTGACGTCCTTGGCCGCGTTCCCGGTGGGGTCGTGGAGGGTTTCTGTCGAACGGTTGTTCGCCAGGTCGTAGGTGTAGGAGTGCCAGTACGGGGCCGGGCCGCCGAGCACGCTGCCGCTGGGTGCGGTGGCGCAGCCCGTGGTGGTCTGGGTCCAGGCCTCGGTCAGGCGGCGCACGTGGTCATAGGTGAAGCACTGGTTGTCGGTGCCGGAGCGGGAGACGTCCGAGACGGACAGGACGTTGCCCGCCTCGTCGTAGCGGTAGGTGCTGTTCTGGTCGACCCCGGCGATGTCCTGGCGGTCCACGCGGGAGGTCGCCAGACGCCGGGTGCCCCACTCGTAGGTGTTGGTGGCCCAGGTGGTCTTGCCGCCACTGGTGTTGGAGATCGCGTACTGGAGGGGCTTGCCGGTGAGGCTGTAGCTGGTCTCCGCCTTGAAGCCGTCGCCCAGCAGGGAGATGGGCCGCAGCGTCTCCGGATCGTACGTGAACGACTGACTGCCGCCCGGGAGCGAGCCGGCCGCGGAGAAGCTCACGCCGCCGACCAGCCCGGAGGTCAGGTAGGAGGTACCGCTCTGGTAGGTGCCCTTCAGGGCGCCCTCCCGCTCGGGGATGACCACCGCGGTCCTGACCGGCCGGTAGAGGCGGTCGTACTGGGTGACCTTGGTGGTGTAGGCGGCGCCGTCGACGTAGCGGGTGGACTCGGCGAGCTGCCCCTTCGCGCCGCTGACGGTGTCGTAGGTCCAGCCGGCGCGCAGGGTGCCGGTCGCCGAACCCTCGCGCAGTTCGGTCTTGCGGCCGAGGTCGTCGTAGCCGTTCCACAGGACCGGGGTGCCCGGGCGGGCGTCCTTGGTGGTGACCAACTGGCCGCGGTCGTCGTACTTGTTGGTGGTGGTGCCCTTGTCGGGGTCCGTCGCCGTCAACTGGCGGCCCATCGGGTCGTAGGTGTACGACCAGTTGTTGCCGGCCGGGTCGGTGAGCCTCAGCAGCTCGCCGCGCGGGGTGTAGGTGTACTTGGTGGTCTCGTAGGCCGCCTCCGCGCTGCGGGCGACATGCTGGCGCAGTTCGGTGGTCCGGCCGCGGGCGTCGGTGACGGTGGTGGTGGCGGTGCCGCCGACCGGCGGGATCACCGTGGTCCGGTCACCACCGTAGATCGTCCTGGTGGTGCCCAGCACGCTGCCGCCGTCGCCGTTCCCGGCGATCTGCCTCGATTCCGTCTCGCGTCCCAGACCGTCGTAGGTGTACCGGTTCTGGCTCTCCACTCCCAGCGCGTCCTCGGGCTTGAACAGCGTGGTGGAGGGAGCGCCGGTGCTGTAGTAGGTGGCGAACTCCTTCGCGGTCAGGCCGCGTTCGTCGTAGAAGGTGTCGGTCAGCAGACGGCCGCCGTCCGGGCCGGGCTCCTGGGTCTGGCGGGTGCGCAGGAAGCCGTCGTAGAGGGTGTAGGAGGTGCGCTGGGCGCCGTTGTTGCCCAGCGTCCTGGTGCCCACGGCGACCGGCCGGCCGTCGGTGACGGTGTAGGTGTACTGGTAGGTCGGGGTCTGACCGGTGAGCCGGTCGGCCAGCCACACCTTGGCCGTGCGGCCCAGGGCGTCGTAGGCGTAGTCGACGGAGTTGCTGTTGGTGTCGGCCTCCTTCACCGGCACCCCGCGCAGGATGTCCTGGGTGGTGGTCGTCGTCTGGGCGGTGGTCGCGTTGCCCGCCTTGGCCGGGGGCGTGGTCACCTTCACCGTGGTGGCGAAACCGGTCGCGGGAGTGTATTCGGTCGTGGTGGTACGGCCGTCCTTGCGCGCTGCGCGCGTGACCGTCCCCGTCGCCGTGGCGGTCACGTCGGCGGTCAGGTCGGTGCTGGTCAGCTCCCGGCCGTAGGAGTCGTACGTGGTGCCGGACTCCAGGTAGAGGGCGGTGGTGCCGTTGTAGTCCTTCAGCGCCGCGCTCGCCGTCGCGTCGCCCTTGGTGGGAGCCGCGTCGTACGCGCCGCCGTCGTAGGCCGTGCGGACGTCGGAGATCACGTCCGCGGGACGGCTGACACTCGCGGTACAGGCCTTCGCCACCGTCTCCACCCGCGAGGGCAGGTTGAGGATGTTGTCGGTGGTGTTGGTGGCGTAGGTGGTGCGGGTGCAGGTGTCGTCGGTCGCGGTGCTCGTGTCACCGCGGTCCTCGACCTGGGTGACGCGCCCGGCCACCGTGTCGAACTCGTTGAGGGTCTCGGTGGTCCGCCACTTCACGCCCGCGCCGTCGTCCAGCGACGTCCACGACGAGGTCGACTTGGTACCGGTGAAGTTGGCGGTGACAGTGCCCCAGCTGCGGGTCTTCTTCGCCGTCTGGTGGTGCCAGGGCCGGTCCACCGTCTTCTCCAGGACCTTGCCACCGGGGCCGGAGTAGCGCACGGACTTGTAGGCGAAGCCGGCCGCCGACTCGTGGTCGGTGATCGGATCGCCCTCACCGGCGCCCAAGGTCACACTCACCGACTTCGTGCCGCCACTGGCGTCCTTGCGGTCGCCGTCCATGCCCCGCAGGAAGTACGTGTCCTCCTGCGACCTCATCGCCGACGCGCCGCCCTGGCCACCGGTCTGCACCCGGACCTGACCGTAACCACGCCACTGCGACCAGGTCTTGAACTTCTCCTTCGTCAGCCCGTCGTCATCGTCGTAGTGCCAGGCCGCACCACCCAGATACTGGAACGTGCTGACCTCGTCCGGCGCCCCACCCGTGCGGTCGGTCGCCGTCACGGACGTGACCACGTACTTGTTGAACCACTGCTGCTCCGGATCGGCCGACGAACTGCCGCCGAGGTACTGCGGGAAGCAGCGCGTGCTGTTCGACTGCGGTGTCGGCAGCGCGGCGAAGTCACAGGCCGGGGCGGAGTAGTTGACGTCGATCTGGCCGCCGTACTCATCGGCGACCGTGGACAGGCGGGCCTTGATGAACGGCGGGTAGCCGTCACCGGTCCGGTCCAGGCGGTTGGCCAGTTGGGTGTAGGCGAAGGTGGTCTTCGGCAGGGTGACCGCCGGGGTCGCGGTGTGACCCGTGCGCTGGATCGAGTCGAGCAGCAACTGGTAGTCGGTGTCGGCCATGCCCCAGCGGTGGGTCAGCTTCCAGGAGTCGACGGGCTGGTAGGCGCTGCCGTCGAAGACCTGGGTGGTGATCTCGCTGAGCCGCTTGCGGGTGAAGAACACCGGGAAGAGACGGCCCTTGTCGCAGTCCTTGCCCGCCTCGCAGTTCAGGTCCCACGGCGTGTCGTACCAGTACGCCGCGTCCTTGCCGATGTCGGTGCAGGTGGTGGAGGCGTCGGGCAGGCAGCGCTCGGCGTCGGTGAAGCTGACCTTGGCCAGCGCCTTCGTGCCGTACATCGAGGAGGACTTCAGACCGTACTCGATCCGGTCCAGCGTGCCGCCGCGGACATAGGGGGTGTTGTCCTTGGCCTTCAGGTTGCGGCCGTAGGAGTTGGTCTCCTGGTTGTAGTAGTAGGCGATGGCGTTGCCGTGCACGTCGACGGCGTAGTCCAGGTTCCACCGCCAGGCCTGCTGGCACCAGGAGTCGGCGAACGCCGCGGCGTGGCAGGGCTCACCGGAGTCGTTGCCGAACACCGGAACCGTCCAGGCGGAGTTCGTCACCGGCTTGCCGTCCGTCCAGCCCGGCAGCCGGTTGTAGCCGAAGTAGTAGCGCGTGCCGTCCGGGTCGGTCAGCCGCCAGTACTCCCCGTCGTTGTCCCCGTTGCCGCGGCCGCCGGAGGTCAGCCGGTCGATCCTGGTGCCGTCGTCGTCCTTCAGCTTCCACGAGTCGGTGCCAGTGGGGACCAGCTCGCCGCCCTTGCCGTTGAACGTGATGAACGCGTTGTCGTACGCCCAGCACAGGTCACCGGGCTTGCTGCCGTCCGCGTTCTTCACTCCGTCGTCGGCACACGGCTTGTACCGCCGCTCGATGGAACCGGGCCACAGGCTGAAGCCGTCACCCACCCACGACGCCTGGTTGTTCGTGGCACCGGTGCGCCCGTCGACGGAGCCGGAGGAGTACGACAGACCGAGGCTCGGAGCCAGTTCGCCCGGCACGTCCGGCACCGGAATGTCGTACGACCAGGAGAAGTCACCCGTGTTCAGACTGGTGCTCCAGGTCGCCGAGGGCGACAGCGGCGTCGCGGTGTAGTCGCCGCTCGCACTCTGCGCCTCCGCCACCGCCGCGAGCACCGTCGGAGCGGCCGCGCCGAGCGTCACCCCCTGCGCGGTCAGCGTCTGCTTCTCGGTGTCGTTGACGGTCTCCACCGGCACGCTCGTACGGCAGCGGGCCTCCTCCGGAGTCGTCAGCGCACACGCGGGCAGCTCCACCAGAGTCAGCCGGGAGGCATAACCGCCACCGAACGCCCCCGCAAAACCGGAGTAGTCGAGCCGGGCGCGCAGCCTGCCGGGCTGGGACTGCTTCCGGTCGTCGCCGGACCGCAGGGTGAACAGCACGCCGTCGACACCGGCGTCCTCGGCCGCCCTGCGGCTGAGAACACGGGCCTCGACCTCACCCCGGGCGGAGTTCTTGCCCGCCCCCGGCGGGACGTCCAGCGACAGCGGGAATCCCTTGGCCCGCGGCGCCGCGGACGCGGCGCTCCCGCTTCCCGCCGCGGGCAGCTCCACCGACGTGCTCGCCGCCGCCGGCCAGACCGCGTCGGGCGCCTTGCCCGGGGTGCGCGGCCCCTTCGTCAGGGTGCGGGGTTTGACGCTGCCGGCCGAGCCGGGAACCGGCCGCTCGGACGACGGCAGCGCGGGGCGGCCCTTCCCGTTCTCCGCCGCGGCGGCGGACTGTGCCGTCAGTCCCTGCACGAGCGTGCCGACCATGACCGCGGCCGCGGTCAGCGCGGTACCTCGTCGCAGCATGCCGAGCCACTTGCTCGATCTGCCGTTCATCCTCTACTTCGCCCTTCACTGCGAGCCCCGCCCCGTGCGCACGGCACGGGGTGGGGCGAAAGCTGGATGCTGGATGCCGGTTGCCAAGCCGGGGAGGGCCGTGGCCGGCCGCGGAGGAAGCAGGCCGGCCACGGAGAGGGTCACTGGCCGCCGGGAACCTCGGTGGCCATGCCGAACTGGCCGGTGGCCAGCTGCCTGACCTGCGCCTCGGTCAACGTGCCTTGGAAGGCCCACACGTCGGACACCGAACCGGGCCAGTACGCCCCCCATGTGCTCGGCCCGGTCAGCGCCCGGCCCAGCTGCAACGGACGTGTCGCGGGGAACGACAGCACGTCGTCCGCCCAGGAGACCCGGTCCGTGCAGGCGGAACCGTCCGGCGTGCCGTCGCCGTCGGCGCACCCCACCTCTTCGAGCTCACCGTTCACATAGAGCTGAAGCTGCTTGGTGAAGCCGTCGTACACCAGGGCCAGGTGGGTCCAGTCGGTCGGGCTGAAGAACTGGCCGTTGTCGACCTGGGCGACCGTGGCGCCGGTGCTGTCGGCCGACGCCACGGCGATCCGCCATCGGCCCGGATCCCGGTCCGGATCGGCACTCGGCTCGTACCGCACCGCGAACGCGTCCTGTGTCGCCCCCGGCATGCTGAGCAGGGCAACGCCCTTGTCCGGGACGGCCGCCGCCTGGGCCCAGGCGGTGACGGTGAAGCTGGCGCCGGTGTCCACGGGCACGGCGGACGTCACCCCGTAACCGTTGACGCCGTCGAGGCTCACGCCGCCGTCGACCCAGCCGAAGTCGAGCTGCGCACCGCCGTACAGCGTCATGCCGTTGCCCGACGCGGACGCGTCCGGCGTCACCAGCGGGGAGCCCGACGCCGTCTCGAACGTCCAGCGCCCCTTGACCAGCGGACGCTGCCGGAACAGTTGCTGGGCCTCGTCATCGGTGACCGGGCGGTCGAAGAGGCGTACGTCGTCGATCTCCCCGGCGAAGTAGTCGACGTACTTGCCCGTCCAGATGGTGCGGCCGACCTGCACCGGCCCCTGGGCCTCCCAGGTCTTGGGCGCGGCGGAGCTGCCCTGCAACTGCCCGTTGACGTACAGGCGGATCTGCTGGGCGTCGACGTCGTGGACCGCCATCAGATGGGTCCACGTACCGGGCTGCGCCGGCTGGTTGGCCCGCACCCGCTGATCACGGATGTTGCCCGACTCCACGTCCTCCAGCGAGGTGCGCAGGCTCCACGTGTTCACCTCCCCCTCGTAGGAGAGGTAGAACGGGCTGTAATAGGTGCCGCTCTGGCTGAGCACCGTGCGATTGCCGCTGGTGCCTCCCGCGGGCAGCTTCGCCCAGGCGGAAACGGAGTACGAGCGGGCCGTGTTGAGCACGGGCAGGTCCGTGGCCGCGTAACCGCTGGTCCCGTCCACCTTCAGGGCGTTGCCCGCGACTCCCTTCACGCCCAGGTTCGCGCCGCCGTGCAGGGTCAGCGGCTGCCGGGCGGCCGTTCCCGCCGCTTCCTGGGCGGTCGCCTCCTCGTCCAGCGGGAAGACCGCGCGGGCCGGACGGCCGGTCGTGAGCTCCTGGTCCTGGTACAGCCGCCCGGCCTCGGCCGCGCTGACCGCCCGGTCGAAGATCCGCAGATCGTCGACGGTGCCCGGGAAGAAGGACTTGTGGACACCGCTGTAGATGCCGGCGCCCAGCTGGAGCCCGCGGCGGGCCTCCCAGGCGGTGGTGTACGCGGTGGCACCGGCCTGCGTGCCGTTCACATAGAGCCGCAGCTGCTTGGCCTTGCCGTCGTACACGCCCACCAGATGGGTCCATGCGCCCGCCTTGGCGTCCCCGGGCGCGGCGGCCATGGCCCGGGCGATGGAAGCCCCCGCGGTGTCGGAGGTGTACTGGTTGAACACCCACCGGTCGTAGGACTGGGAGTAGTACAGCTCGAAGCCCGGAGAGTGGTTGCCCGGCTGGGCGGCGATGATCGCCGCTGACGTCGGCATCCGGTCGAGCCGCGCCCAGGCCGCCACGGAGAAGCTGTCCGAGGTGTCCACCACGGTGAGGTCGGAGTCGGCGTACCCGGACGTGCCGTCGAAGTGCAGACCGGTGCCCTTCCTGCCCGCGGCGCCCAGCGCGGCGCCGCCGTGCAGCCGCACGGTCCGCGGCGTGGTCGTGGACACGGCCGTGGTGGCCCCGGCAGCCTCGTCCAGCTGCCACATCGCCCGCTCGGGCTGTCCGGCCTTGACCCGGAACTGGTAGGTGCGGACCTCACCGGCGTTTCCGGCCTGGTCGAAGGCCTGCGCGGTGACGAAGTTCAGTCCCGGCTTGGCCGGCAGCATGCGGATGCTCTTCGCGGCGCCCGCGGACGTGGTGACCGCGTTCTTCGAGGTGGGGTCGCCGTTGATGCCGTACCAGTACTTGGTCACATCGGTGTCGGCGGCCTTGAGCTCGAAGGTGCCGTACTTGCCCAGCCCGTCGTACCACGGGTCCTCGGGGTCCTCCGGGTTCGAGGCCGGGTACTCGCCCGAGCTGATCGACGGCGCCTTCGGCACCTTCGTGTCGTAGGAGAAGTAGCAGGCGGTCGGGTCACCCGAGGACGACCACGGCGAGTACTGCGCCCCGTCGTAGCTGCGCGCCTGCCAGTAGATCTGCTTGTTCTGCGGCACGGAGGTCGGCAGGCTGATCGAGAAGCTGGACCCGGACTTCTTGTACGAGGTGAGCGCCGGCTTCCACCGCGCGATCACACCCTTGCCGTCCCCGGTGTCCCACGACGCCTGGAACTCGACCGCGACAGTGTCGCCGTCAGGGTCGGTGACGCTGTTCGCGTAGATCTTGCCCAGCGTGCGCACCCGCGCCGCCTCCGCGGGCTTCTTGCACGTGCCGCCGTACTCCATCGTCAGCTGCGACATCTTGATCTGCGGCGGCGGCCGGTTGTACTGCACCCGCAGATACGCGTTGTCCGAGAACCGCTTCCAGGCGTAGCCGTCGGTCTCACTGGCCGCCTGGAGCCCGAACGTCATCGTGGCGCTCTTGTTGTTGGCGGCCGTCTGCACCGCCGACTTCACGTCGAACTCGGCGTCCTTGGCCGCGCAGCCGGTGTAGCCGTAGGCGAAGGACTTCGACGCCAGCTGCTTGATCCAGAAGCCCGAGGCGTTCTGGCTGTTCCACGTTGTCGAGGAGGAGATGTCCTTGGTCTGCCACAGCTCCACGCTGCGCGCGTTGCACGAAGCCGACCACGTGTTGCGGACCACGAACTCCGCCGACAGGATCGACTTCCCCGCGAACGTCGACACCGGAATCCGGTAGAACAGCCGCTTGGTGTCGTGCGGGGCGCAGTAGTCCCAGTTGCAGTAGCCCAGACCGGCATCCGAGGCGCCGTTGAACTTCCACTGCGGCGACGAGGCCCAGTACTTCGACGCCATCGTCCACGCCGACGCCTTCGGCGTGTACCACTGCGGATCGATGTAGACGGGGTAGGTGGTGTCCTCGCCCTTCAGCACGTCCGCGTCCGGGGTCAGCACCAGCTCGTCCTGCCGGGCCGTCACGTCCACGCCCACCGGCGCGAGCTTGCCCGACTCGCCCGCACCCGGCTCACCACTCGCCTCCTCCGGCGCCGCGGCCTGCGCGCCGAGCGTGGCGACACGCGACTGCGCGGGGCCGGCGGCCTGCTCCCCCGCGCTGGAGTCCCACATCATCGGCTTCGGCGCCTCGAACACCGCGCCCGCCGCGCCCTTGTCGACGGCCTCCAGACCGCCCTCGCCGGTCTCCCGCACGTCCAGGCCCGACGCCGACAGCTTCAGCCGCAGCTCGGCCAGCTCCTCGCTCGCCGCGGCCTTCGCCGACTTCACCACCAGCAGCTGCGTGAAGCCGTCCTCCTGCGCGGTCATCCGCAGGTCCACGTCCGGCAGCACCGACGGATACGTCGCCACCGCCCCCTCCAGCCGCGGCTTCGGCAAGGCCGTCGGCCACGACAGGCTCAGCTCACGCCCCGCCCGCCGCATCCGCACCAACGGCGCCGACCCGCCACCGGCGGAGAACTCCACGTCCACCGTCGCGGCCTTCGGCGCGACCATGCCCTCACCGGTCGCCACCAGGCTGGTGTCGACATGCTTCCAGCCGCCCTGGCCACGGGCCCACACCGGACGCAGATACTCCCGCGCCTCCAGATTCCCCTCCGGCGTGGCGAACACCTCACGGCTCTCCCCACGCCGGGCGGAGATCTCCACCGGCTTCCCCGTCCGCCTGGCCTCGGCCAGCGCGTCCGCCTCCGACACACCACCCTCGGCAGGGGCGGCCTCCGCGCTCCGCGGCGCGGCCGGCACAGCCGCCGCGGCCTCACCGCCTCCCAAGGCCGGAATCACTCCCACGGCCAACGTCACGCTCAGCAGCGCTCCGAAGGCCCTGCTCCCGCCCCGCAATCCAGTCCACATCCCCGCTACATCCCACCCATGGCGCTCTCACAGTTGACTTCCGTATCTAAAACGGGCAGGCAAAGGGAGCGTCAACAGGAAGGAAAAGGACATCAGTTGCCCAAGGTCAACAACCGGATGTGATCAACCGTACGTTTAACGACGGCAGTACAAGACCGGCCATTTTCATGGCTTGTTCATGACTATTCGGATTGGCTCCCGCCATCCCGGGGCACTCGAAGTCGCCGGCCGACACGTGTCACGTTGTGTGACCGAAAACGGTCGGCCGGACCGCCCTCTTCCCGGCAGAGGCTTCGTGCGAGGCTGCCCTCATGCTGATCCTCCGTTCCGCCGCCCTCTTCGTCGTCGCCGCGCTGTTCGAGATCGGCGGCGCCTGGCTGGTATGGCAGGGCGTTCGCGAGCACCGCGGCTGGATGTGGGCAGCCGGCGGCGTCCTCGCGCTCGGCGCGTACGGCTTCGTCGCCACCTTCCAGCCCGACGCCCACTTCGGCCGCGTCCTCGCCGCCTACGGCGGGATCTTCGTCGCCGGTTCGATCCTGTGGGGCATGGTCGCCGACGGCTACCGGCCCGACCGCTGGGACGTGACGGGCGTGCTGGTCTGCCTGGCGGGCATGGGCGTGATCATGTGGGCACCACGGAACGGCGGCTGACACTCGTGGGCTTGATCCGCTTTGACGGACATCGGAGATCAGGGGCTTCGGCCCCGGAAGGATGATGTCCATCATGGAGAGCATGGGGAAGAAGAAGCCG